>DASPTY010000164.1:0-8396 GCA_035623175.1 Candidatus Limnocylindrales bacterium
GAAAGTCCTGATTAACGGCGAAACCGCGGAGGTGGGGACTGGCAGGAGCATGGACGGTTTGGCGGGTAGACGGGAGTAGGTCACAAGGATGGCGCAGTGTCGAGTGCTAGACTGTGCGAGGATGAGTTGCGTAGAGCGTACGACGGAGAGACAAAACGTGAATCACACCTATGGCCGCAGGAGTTTCCTTCAAAGTTCACTGATGACAGGAGCCGCAGTGGCGCTGGGCGCTCCCGGGAAGATGATGGGAGCGACGGGCGTGACAAAACCGGACTTTCCGGTTGCGGATCTACACGTGCACCTGAGCCCGCAACTGTCGGTGGAGCAGGCTTTGAAGCTGGGCAAAGAGCGGCAGGTTCAGATCGGTATCTTGGAGCATCCGGGGCCGGGCTACAAGATTCAGAACGACGCGGACCTGAAGCAATACATTGATGGCTTGCGCGGTTACCCGGTGAGAATTGGGCTGCAACCGGTTTATGCGGGTTGGTCGAAGAGTTTCTCAAAGAGCGTGTTGGATCAACTGGATTACGTTTTGATGGACGCGCTGACGCTGCCACGTCCCGACGGCGGCTGGGTGGCGATCTGGCAAATCGACACGATGGTGGACGACGGCGAGGAATTCATGAGCGGGTACCTCAAGTTCATCGAGCAGGTGCTGACCACGGAGCCGATTGACATCTTCGGGTGGCCGACGTTTCTGCCTGTTCCGATCGCGAGGCAGTATAAGCAGCTATGGACGCGCCAAAGGGTCGAGCGGGTCATTGAGCTGGCACGGGCCAGAAAGATTGCGATCGAAATCAACGAGGTGGCGCACGTCCCGGACGAAGACTTCATCGTCGCGGCAAAACAGGCGGGGCTGAAATTCAGCTTTGGGACCGATTCGCGGAATCAGAACGCCGCGCATTTCTATTACTGCTATCAAATGGCCGAGAAGTGCCGGCTAACGGAAAGCGACATGTTCGTGCCGAAGCGGAAGGCGGAAGTTAGCGGAAATGAGCCTTAAGTAGAACTTTTGAGCGCTTCGGCCGCAACACCCTTACACACCCTTCAGGAACTCCACGCCGCATCGCCACATGCCATCCATTTCTCGCACGTTCGCGATGCGGCCCCAAACGAAAATGGCCGGCGCGTTCTTCATCTCCGGCGCGTAGGGCACGGCGATTTGAATTTTCATCTCTTGCCTGTACTTGTTTTGGCTCCGAAATCCGACACCGCCCTTGGACATGTCCAGGCAGGTCACGACGTCCAGGCCAAATTGCGGCGTCTTCACACAGGCAAAAAAGTTCACCTTCGCCCGCGCACGGCGCCTCCGCTCGACGGTGGGGTCCCGTGGTGGCTCAGGAGCCGCCGCGACCACTGGCTCTTCTTCTTCCACTGTCCGTTCCAGAATTCGATCGGGCACTGTTACTCCGTCATCTTGCGCCAGTCCCGAAAAGTTCTTCCCTGCCCGGGGAGCGCCCACTTCCGTCTCCTCGGTATTTGTTTCCTCGGGGACCTCATCTCGCCAACCGGGCTTCGGGGCGCCCAGAGCTTCTTTCCCCTGGCGAAGAAAGGGATCGCTGACTGGGCTCGAGGCTGAGGAACCCGGAGATCGAATCTCGGAACTCGAGAATCTCCTTCCCTTTTCGAGGGTGCCGCTCGCGTCCTTGTTTTGAGTTTCCACCGGCTTGGCTTTAGGCGTGGCAGGGTCAGCGGTGCTTGGCCCTTTGCCATCCGCGCGTCTCCACACTGTCAAGGTCCCACATTGCGGACAGTGCCGAGTCAACCCTCCGTGGATCTGAGTAATGTCATACTCGAACTCGCCATGCGCTACTTCTACCCTTTCGCCGCACGAACCGCATTCCAAGGGCAGGACCAAGGGCTGCTCGTCCGAAACCGGCGCAGGCGGAAATTCCATGTGCCAGAAATCCAGGGCGTCATCGAGAAAAGCCACGCCGTAGGTGTGCAGGTCTCCCTCCGTGGCGATTTCTCCGACCACGCGCACTTCGGCCTCGCGGTTGGTCTCTTCCACCCGCACAACTAACACTTGCTCCGGTGCAAATCTGTGTTTCGAGAGGATTCCTGCGCCATGCAGACTCAACATCACAGTGTGCGAGTTCTCAGTGAAGGTGTGGCCTTCTTCGTCGTCTCCAATCAGAAGGATGGCGATTCGGCGGACAATGCGTCCGCTTCGGCGTGCGGATTGATGCGCAGCGGTGCCGTCGCCGGGACGCCTTTCTCCGGGCCCACTCATTGTTCCGGGACCCACCCTCTCTCCGCCGCCTTCTTGGCTGCCCAGGAAGGGGCTGAGTTACGTATTGCTTTTATCCTAGTCTGGGGCAGGTCCAGTTGGCGCGTCTTTTGCTGGCATGTCGCGTTCTGCACACTACCCGGGTGGGGCAGGGCGGGGTTTGGGAACGGGGCTGGGAAGTAAGACGGAAGTAGGTGGTGGCGGAGGAGGCAGGGCGGAAGTGTTTGGCCGGTTAACTACCTTTGAAAAAGGAACCTTCGCATTCGACTCGGTGTCTACTAGCATGAGAACGGAGTAGTCAGGGGTGTCGCGGTGCTGACCATCGATGACTGTTATCCGTGGCAGCCGGGTGGGTGTGAGTGGACTGCCCGACACTTATGGCGATGGATGAGTGCGTTTGGGCGTCTCGATGTCATCGTGCTTGCACTGATGCTCCTATATGTCTTTGCCGCCGTCATCTACGTTTGCTGCCGCTGCTACTTAGCTCGACGCGCGCGAGGGATTGATGACGCCGGCAGAAGGACACTAGCCGCTTTGCTGAACATCGAGGTGGGCGGTCTTAAATCAATTGCCATTACCGCCCCATACCTCGGACTTGTGGGCACGTGCGAGGGCATTTTGAACGCATTCGGGGGCATCGGGATGGAGAAGCACGCTGCCATGGTAATGATTGTGACGAGGATGGCTATGGCACTTATCCCTACAGCTGTAGGAATACCCATAGCTGTTCTGGCGACATGTTCCTATAACTTCCTCTGCACTCGCATCGACTTGCTTGAAAGTGAAGTACTGGAAGAGGGGCAGCAAAGAGACCGACATTTTCGGGGAGTGCACAGGCTCCCGCCAACGAAGCGATTCTCGGAACTCCCTGGATTCGGGCTGATCGCGGCACCCATACTGGGCATCGCCATAATGGGGATCATGACGTTCGCTTCCTTTCACCCGCCAACGGGCTTCTACGTCGAACTCGCCCCGGTGCGCTGCGAATATGATGGCGACGACCGACTCATCGTTCTGCACCTAACCGACGCCGGGAAACTATTTCTCAATCAAGAGCCGGAAGACTGGGACGGTCTGGCAGATCGCCTGTCTGCGATTTACAGCATGCGAGAGCACCGCACGCTTTATCTGGTTGCTGACTCCGGCGTTCCTTTTCAAACTGTAGCTCATGCGCTCGACAAGGTGGAAGATGCGCGGACTACGGTAGGGCCTCAGGCCGTTGACATGAGAATGGAAGAGCTAGGAATCAAGGTACGGTTGCTGACTCCAAAAGCACTCAACGCTGGTTGCCCCAATTAGGCGAGTGGTCGGGAGTTGAAGGCAATATGTGCTCTGGTTCTGCGATCGGGCCTGGGAGCTTCGCGACGCCATCTTTGGAGGTAAAACTACTCTACGTGGCGCGGTAAGTGAGTTGGTCCCGCTCGTAGCGCGACAGTTTCCTGCAGTACGGACACTCCAACTCGAGTCCTTCCGAGGGGAAATCTGGCTTCCGTGGGAAGCAAAGGTCGGAAAGCCCGACGTCTTTGGATATTTCAGAATGGACGAATGCTGCAGCGCAAAAAGGACACGATAGAACCCAGTGCGGCATAGAACAACCCCATCTGCAAATCGCCCGAAATGAATCACCAGAGAAGCTTCAGGCCAAACTGGAGCTGTCGCGCCGTTGTGGACGTGCTGGTGATCGCCCCGGCAGTAGGACTTGGAGTGGTGGAGCCAGCGGTAAAGACGATGAGGTTGGGCGTGTTGAAGTTGGCGCGGTTGAGGAGATTGAAAAATTCGGCACGGAATTGGAGGCGGAAGCGTTCGGTAAGGGTGGTGTCCTTGATGGCGGAGAAATCCCAAGTGGCGAGACCGGGACCGGGAATGATGCCGCGTCCGGCGTTGCCAAAGAAACCCGTGCTGCCGGCGGGCGTAGATGGAGGAGCGAGGAAGGCGGCGGGATTAAACCATTGATCGGGATTGCCGAGAACGAGCGGCCCCGTGAAATTAGGATTGAGGAAAGGGCGAACAGGATTGCGCGTGTCGCCGTTGTTGGAGGGGTTGTAGCTAAGTTGCGGGGTAAGCGGGAAACCGGTTTGGAGAGTGACGATGTTGGAGAGCGACCAACCGGTGACGAGGTGGCCGGGGAAGCCAGACAGATCGCTGGCGTAGCGCTGGCCGTGGCCGAGAGGAAGAGAGTAAAGCGCGTTGATAGAAGCCATGTGGGTGACGTCGAAGGTGGCACGACCCTTGTCGGCAGCGAGATCGTAGGGATTGGAAACGAGGCCAGGCGCGTTGGCAGCGGTGGTTTGATTGATGGAGTCACCGTCGTCGAGCACTTTGGAGAAAGTGTAGACGCCCCGGAGGGAGAGATTTTGGCTGAAGCGGCGAGTGACATCGAGCTGAAGCGAGTGATAGCTGCTGGTACCGACAGAGAACCAAGTCCAGGTGTTGGCGATGGTCGCATTTGCCTTCGGAGTGCCGGAAGGGATGTAAAACGAACCGGCGGGCACGGGGCTGTTGGCAAGGGGCGCCGGAAAACTTGCGGGATAAGTTGCTGGACACGGAGCGGCCGGGCACACCACGGGTATCGGAGTGTTCGCATCAATGCCGATGAGTTCGTGATAGCCGTGCGAGCCGAGGTATCCGAGAGTGAGGGAAGTGTTGGGAGAGAGTTCTCGCTGAATGCGAAGGGACCAGGAAGCAACGGTAGGCGTTTTCATGTCGGGCTGGACGCCACCGGGAACGAGCTTGGCGGAAGCAGGGACGGGCGCGGTGGGGTCGAGAGGAAAACTTGAGACAAGGAAGTTGGGAACGGTGTAGACGGGATTGAAGGGCGCGTTTTGATCAGCGCGATAGCCGAGGGCGTCCTGAAGGTCGTTGTACTTGCCGAAGCCGGCGCGAAGGACGGTTTTGGGGCCGAGTGGACTCCAGGCAAGGGCGATGCGCGGTTCCGCGAGGAACTTCGCATTATTATTCGTGAAGAGATTTGAACCGATGTGAGGCGTGTTCGAGATGACGCCGGATGTGAAGGAATAGTTGGCGGCGTGGCCGTCGGCTTCGTTCCAGCCGGTGGAAGATTCGCCGCGAAAACCGAGAGAGAGTGTGAAGCTGGGGGAGAAGCGAACGACGTCTTCGACGTAGAAAGCGGAGAAGAGCGAGCGCCAGTGCATCTGAGTAGGAGCGGGATCGTAAAGGAAAGAACCAGCGAGCCCTTGGGTGATGAATTGGGTGAGACCGGCGAAGGTGGCCTGGCCGTATTGGGAGAGGGCAATGATTTCGTTGGATTGGAATTGTTGGAACCAGACGCCGAAACTGAGTTGATGGCGACCGCGTGTGAGACCCAGACGATCTTCGTAGGTGAAAATGTTGCGGTTGATGGGGAGGTTGCTGCCGTTGTTGCTACCGGCGAGTCCAATCTGCGCCTGCGGATTGGACGCGGTGCTGCCTCCGACGACAACGGCACCGACACGAAGACCGGTGAGAAACCCGGGAACGCTGGCAGCTGGAGTGCCCGGAGTGGGTTCGCCAGTGAAGTAGTAGGCAGCACGTGAGAAGCCGAAGCGTGCGGTGTTGAGCAGGGACGCCGAGAAAACGTGGGTTTCTTCAGCGCTGAGGACCTGTTCGCGGAGAGTGAGGATGTCGGTGCTATAGGGATTTGCAGGAGTGGCGGTGGTGGAGGCACCGTCGTCAATGGTGTAGATGGCGGCCAGAGAATCTTTAGAAGAGAACGCATTGTCGAGCCGGACCGTACCGAAATCTTCCCGGATGGTTTGAAGGGGGCTGCTGAAATACTTCGAGATACCGAAAGTTTGGCCGGGGACGTTGTATTCGACCGAGCCAGCGGGAGGAGTAGGCCAGAGACTGAGATACGGCTGGACGGAAGGAATGGCGGCGGCACGAGCGTTCAGGCCGGGAACGTACGCGACGGAAGTTTGATGGAGGTCCTGGCGAAAGCCTTCGTAGTTGGCGAAGAGGAAGGTTCTGTCTTTGCGGAGAGCGCCGCCTGATGCAGCGCCGAATTGATTGCGTTGGAAGGGAGGAGGTCCGCCTTGATCGAAATAATTTGCGGCATCGAGGGCGGAGTTGCGGACGAATTCATAGGTGGAGCCGTGCCACGTGTTGGAGCCGGATTGCGTGGCGATAATGACCTGGCCGCCAGGATGCTTTCCGAATTCGGCGCCGTAAGAATCTCGCTGGACGTTAAATTCGCGGACGGCATCAATGCCGAGGAGCTGCCCACTGGGACCGCCGGGGGTCATGTTGTTTTCGGCCGCGCCGGTGTACTCGACGCCGTTGAGGAGGAAGATGTTCTGTTGGGGGCGATTGCCGGACACGGCAAAATTGTTCGCGGTGGTGGAATTGGAGATGCCGGTGCCGCCGGTCTTCTGCGAGGTGAAATTGATGATGCCAGGATTGAGGGTGAGAAGAAGATCGAAGCTGCGGCCGTTCAGGGGAAGTTGCTTGGTTTCTTGAGCGCCGACCAGACCGGAGACGTCGCTGGTGGTGGTGTTTACGATGGGAGCATCTCCGGAGACGGTGACTGCCGCCTTCACCGAACTCACCCGAAGCCGGACGTCAATGGTGACCTCCTGATTGACGTTCAGGTGAATTCCGCTTCGCGTGAAATCCTGAAAGCCGGACTTGGCCGCGGTGACCTCATAAAGGCCAACGGGGAGAGCACGCAAGAGGTAAGTCCCATCGGCCTCTGTGGTAGTACTGCGCGAGATTCCAGTTTCGGTGTCTTTGGCGGTGACAGTCGCCGATGGGACGCCGGCTCCAGAGGGGTCGGTGATCGTGCCCCTCATGCGGGCGGTCACCTGGCCGAGCGTTGCTGCCGGCCAGCCAAGCAGAATAAGCAGCCCGAGAAGGAGCCAAGATCGAGTCAGCCTGTGCGGGCGATTACTCAAGTGGAGTCGCAAAGAAGAACAAGACCAGTCGACATGCAAGACGTATGCTCGGATCATTACGTTCTCCTCTAAGCGCAGGTATCCGATCTATCCGGCGGACGTGGCGAGCCCCACAAAGGTATTTGATTCAATACGGTTCCGAGCGTTAAGTCAAACCGACTTAAAACGGATAGGCGCTATACGAATTTAGACGAATCCCAAAATCCTAGATCGTATAGAGGAAGCGGAGGAGCCCGCCTTCGCATTGGGAAGACATTGCTCACGTTTTTCTACGCAACATGAGCCGGGAAATACGCCGAGTCGCTATGGACTCGCAAAATCGGAAGGCGTATCCTTTGCGCCATGACACTATCAGCGCGGAATCGTCTTGAGGGCAAAGTCACGGAAATCCAACTGGGCGGGGTGATGGCCCACGTGGTCGTGCAAGTGGGCAAGAATCTGGTTGAGAGCGTAATCACCAAGCGCAGCGTGGATGAAATGAAGCTGAAGGTAGGAGACACCGTGACTGCCGTAATCAAGTCCACCGAAGTGATGCTGGAAAAGAGCTAAGGCAGCAGGCATCCCCCAAGGGCAAGGAGACTGAAATGTGGCAGCGGATGACACTGGCGTTGCTTGTCTTATTTCTCACGACGATTGTCTTTTTCGACGCTCGATTCGGGTCTTCTTCTCTTGCTCAAGAGGTGATTCCTAGTGCCACTTTGAAGGTGGGTGGCGCAGTAACCACACCTCTTGTTCTTACGATTGACGATTTGAAGAAAATGCCGCGCAAGACGATCTCGGTCGTAAACTTCCATGAGAAGAAGACCGAGGTTTACGATGGCGTTCTGGTTGAGGAGTTGCTCAAGAAGGCAGGTGTGCCACAGGGAGAGCATCTCCACGGTCTCTCGCTCTCGGCTTACATCGTTTTTGAAGCAGAGGATGGCTACCGGGTGGTTTTCTCGATTGCGGAACTCGATTCGGGGATTGTCGAGTCCGGAGTGATGGTCGCAGACACGATGGACGGGAAGGCCCTACCGCCAAAACTAGGCCCGTTCCGATTGGTCGCGCCCCTCGAAAAGCGCCCGGCTCGTTGGGTTCGGATGCTCAAGTCAATAACGGTCGTCCGGCTGTCAGCTTCATAGCAATCGCGAGCGGAAATGCGATTTCGAAGTGCGTCGCCTACGAGGAGTGGAATCATCCGATCCTAATTAGCGGGCTAATCGGCGAAGCTAAGTGTGGGCCGCGACGATTCCGGAGGGCGGAGGCCGCGGAGGTCAAGGGAGAGTCAGGACGATGGG
>DASPTY010000165.1:0-5451 GCA_035623175.1 Candidatus Limnocylindrales bacterium
GCGCCGCCGAAGCGATCTCAAAGATCATGATTCCGGAGGCGCTGGACTATCCGGCATGAGCGCCTCCGCTTCAGTTTCTTCAACTAGCGTCGAACGACAGCAGATGTCCGTGGACATCGTGGGAGTGGGTTTTGGGCCTGCCATGGGCGGATTCCTGAGCACGTTTTCGCGAAAACTCTTGAATGAAGACGGCAGTACGCGGCTTGAGAGCGCGGTGTCACCGGGGATGCCACTTCAAGTGGTGTGCTACGAGCGCGCCGATGGACTTGGATTCGGCGTTTCGGGCGCGGTGACACGGGCGCGCGGGATTCGCGGGACTTTCTCGAATGACGAGCTTAAGCAGATCCCGATGGCGACGCCGGTGGCAAACGAGAGGCTGGTCTACTTGCTCGATCCAACAGGCGCGAGCAGGCGATCCTTTGCGCTGCGTGCGGCGGATAGGCTGATTCGGTTGTTGGGCGGCCTTATGGGGATGCAGGACAGCGCTGTGGAACTGCCGTTCACGCCGGAGTTCATGCACAAGCATGATGGGATCATTCTGTCGCTCGGACAATTCAATCAGTGGGTGAGCGAGCAAATCACTTCTTCCGGCTTGGTGCAGGTGTGGCCGGGAATGCCGGTGAGCGAGCCGCTGATCGAAGGAGATGCGGTCAGTGGGATACGGCTGGCGGATCAAGGTGTCAGTTTGGATGGCGCGCCCGCAGAAGGGTTCATGCCGGGGATGGACGTTCGTGCGGCGCTTACCGTGGTGGCGGATGGACCTGTCGGCGCGGTGGGACGAAGGCTCGATGCGCACTTCGGATTGCCCAAGGGGCATCACCAGCGCGAGTGGGCACTCGGGATGAAGATGGTGGTTGAACTGCGCGAGGACTCTGGCCTTGAAACGGGGACGGTGCTGCACACACTGGGATTCCCGGAACCGGAGATTTTTGGTTTTCTTTACGTGCATCCAGACCGTCTGGTGTCGGTGGGGATCTTCATTCCCTCGTGGTTCCGCAGCCCGGTTCGCACGGCGTATCGGTACTTGCAGCATTTCATGCTTCACCCGTATCTGTGGCGACATTTGAAGGGCGGGACACTGAAGTCATGGGGCGCGAAGTCGCTGCAGGAATCGGGACGGCACGGCGAGCCGCTCCTTGCGGGAAACGGTTACGCGCGCATTGGAGAAGGCTCAGGAAGCACGAACGTGTTGGCGGGGTCGGGAGTTGATGAAGCGTGGACGACGGGCGTGCAATTGGCGGAAGCGGTGGTCGAGCTGCTCGAGCAAAAGAAGCCGCTCACGCGGGAAAATCTGGAACAAGCCTACGTGGCGCGGCGGCGAAACAGCTGGGTAGAAAAGGAAACGAAGATCGCTGCCAACGCGCGCAACGGTTTTGAGCACGGAATGGTCACTGGATTGATTGGGACGGCGCTCACGGGCCTCACGCGAGGGTCGCTTTCCATACCTGCAAAGACACGACCGATTCATTCGTGCACGCAGGCGCTGGAAGAAATCTACAAATCGCGAATTTCTGCTGCAGAATTCAAACAATTTCAGGAAGAATGCGCGACGCAGGGCCGGGCGCTGCACGACCGCATCATGGACCGCTGCGGCTGGCCGGAGATTCCGTTCGATGGCCGATTGCTCATCTCGCACCAGGATGCGCTGCTGATGGGCGGGAGCGTGCAGGCCCCGCCGGGGTACGCGAATCACGTCGTATTCGTCGAGCCGGAGTTGTGCAAGACCTGCGAGCCGAAACTGTGCGTGGAGATGTGCTCCGGCCAGGCCATTACGCGCGGAGAAGGCGGAGTTCCAGCATTCGATCGGGAGAAGTGCGTCTATTGCGGCGCGTGCTTGTGGAACTGCCGCGCGAGCGCGGATGGGGAGCATGGAAACGTGGATTTCCGAGCGGGGGCAGGCGGGCTACACTCCACGATGAATTGAGGGCGATCGGGAAAAAAGGCGCTGGCATGAAAGCCAGCAGTCCACGGGCAAGATTCTTGTGAGGGGAAAGCATGAGCAACGCTTATCACATTGTTGTGTGCGCGGGAGTGGTGCCGGACCCGCTGCAAACGCTAGAGCCGGTCACGAGCCCGGCAGGGCCTGCGTTGAAAAACGAAATGATGCTGCCAGCGGTGCTGGATCCATGGGCTTCGCACGCGTTGTTTGAAGCGGCGAACCTGGCCGCGCATGTTCCGGGAAGTAAGGTGTGGCTGGTCAGCGTCGCGCCCAAGGCGAAGCTGCAGCAAGTGATGATGACGATGGCGCAGAAAGTGACTTTCGAGTTGGTGCCCATTGATGCTCCTGCCAGCGGTTTTGCCGATGCGCACGCGGTCGCAGCGATTCTTACTGAGGCGATTCAAGCAATTTCGGGGCTTGATCGCTCCCGGCTGCTGTTGTTTGGAGGCTGGGAGTCAGCATCACGCGGCGCAGGAGTGACAATGCAACTTGTGGCCGAACAACTGGGCGTCCTCGATCAGTTTCAAGGCGTTGATCAACTTACGGTAAAGACCGACGGCTCGTTCGAGATTCTGGAACGCATCGAAGGCGGGCGGCACCAAGTCTCGGTTTGCCAGGGGCCACCGGCGTTGCTGGGATGGGCGACGGGAAATCTCCCGGAGCCACGGAACAACCCGCAGGTGGGGATGGCCAATATGCGCACCATCATGCCGGCGCTGCAGAAAGCCAAGCCAGCAATGCTGCCACCGGGGGCAGTGCGCTATCTGAGCGTGACGCCGCCGAAACAGCAAAGGCAGACGCGCATCGTGAAGGACCGCCCGGCAGAAGAGATTGCGGCAGAGCTGTTTGAGTGGATCGTGCAGGACTAGCACAGGTGGCAGGCCCGCCGCGGCCCGCGTATTGGGAATTCGTAGTTCGAGGGAGACATGGGAAAGAACATCTTGTTCGTAGCGCATGTGGACGAGACGGGAAACAGCTTGCCGAGGGCCGCCTTTGATGCGCTGGGTGCTGCGGTTGAGATTGCGGCACAACTAGGCGGCACGTTGACGATCGGACTGGTCGGCGAAAATGTTCAAGCAGCGGCCGACGCGGTCGGTGCGGCAGGGGCGAAAATCCTGGGAGTCGCAGGGCCGGATTTTGCCAAGCCGCGGTATGCCAGCGATGCGGCAGCGGTTGAGGCCATCTGCAAGGCGGCTTCCGCAGAAATCGTAATTGCTCCCGGCACTTCACGATTCCTGCGCGTTCTGCCGGGTGTCGCGCAACGGTTGAAGGGATGCGTGGACACGCACCTAACGTCGGTCGAGATGATTGACGGCGCGCTCACAGCGAAGCGTTGGTTCTACCGGCAGCGGCTGGAAGCCGTGATTCAGCGACAGGCGCGGCCGTGGGTGTTGGCAATGGATTCGGGATGCCATGCGGCGTGGTCGGGCGCAGCCAGTAGGGCGCAGGCACAGATGCTGGACGTAGCGCTTCCCGCCGAGGCGAAACGCACGAGATATTCCGGCGTGCGCGCACCGAGCAGCGGCGCACAGACGATTCGGCCGGATGCGAAATTGCTATTTGTGGCAGGCGCCGGCTGGACCAAGAAACAGGCCGATGGAAAAAGCCACGTGAGTGAAGCCGAGACGCTGATCCTAGGCTTCCTGCGGGGGTCCGGCGCATCGCTTGGGGGAAGCAAGTCACTGGTTGATCAGAGCGGAGAGAATCAGGCGGTCTTGAGCTTCATGACGCACCTCAACCAGGTGGGGCAAACAGGCTCGACGCCGAGACACCCGAAAGGACTTTCGACATGCTGCCACGGAGAGGAGCCGCACGTGGTGGGCTGGCGTTTCATTAACGAACGGCGGGCGGTGAATCTCGATTCCAATTGCGGCTGGGCGCGTGGGAAGGCGGACGTGCTTTATGTGGCGGACGCGTTTCAGGTGATGGAGAAGCTGAACGCGCTGATGGCGGAGAAGACGGTCGCCACAAAAGCGTGACTTTAAGCAAGCGCAACGTGCGCGTGAACGTGGTTCACAAGATAGAATCCCCAAGCTTGAATGCATGAGCAATGAGTTGGAGCCAGCTTGCCCCCGTTTTTTGGAGTGCTACACTATTTCGGTACTCTCATGACACCAAAAACCCTTTATCAAAAAATCTGGGACAATCACGTCGTTTATGAAGAGCCGGGAAAACCTTCACTGATTTACATTGATCGGCACCTTATTCATGAAGGCACTTCGCCGCAGGCTTTTGCCGGATTGAAGAGCGAAGGGCGGAAGGTGCGTCGGCCCGACCTGACGTTTGCGGTGATGGATCATTCGGTTCCCACCACGGACCGCACGCTACCGATTATTGATCAGGATGCCAAGCTGCAGTTCGAAGCGCTCGAGAAGAATTGCCAGGAAACGGGCGTGCGTCTGTTCGACATGAACAGCAAGAATCAAGGCATCGTGCACATCATCGGGCCGGAATTGGGAATCACGCAACCGGGGCAGACCGTCGTTTGCGGCGACAGCCACACTTCGACGCATGGCGCGTTTGGAACGCTGGCATTCGGCATCGGCACGAGCGAAGTGGAACATGTGTTGGCGACGCAGTGTCTGGTGCAGAGCAAGTCGAAGACGCTGCACATCGTTGTGAACGGCAAGCGCCCCAAGGGCGTGACGGCGAAAGACATCATTCTCGCGATTATTGGGAAGATTGGCATTGGCGGCGGAAATGGTTGCGTGGCTGAATATGGCGGCGACGCGATTCGGGCGCTTTCGATGGACGGACGGATGACCGTTTGCAATATGACGATCGAAGGCGGCGCGCGCGCTGGGATGGTTGCGCCGGATGAGACTACATTCGCGTATCTCGAAGGTCGGCCGTTCGTGCCACGCGGGAAGGCGTTTCAGGAAGCGGTGGAACGCTGGAAATTGCTGAAGACGGACGATGGCGCGAAGTTTGATGCGACAGTAGAGCTGAAGGCAGAGCAGATTGCGCCGCAGGTGACTTGGGGAACGAATCCGGGAATGGTGACGGGCGTGACGGGACGCGTACCCGACCCGCACGAGTTCAAAGACTTAAACGATCAGAAGGCCACTGAGAGCGCGCTGAAGTATATGGGCCTGAAGCCGGGTACCCCGATTGTGGACATTCCGGTTGACCGCGTGTTCATCGGTTCGTGCACGAATTCGCGGCTGGACGATTTGCGGGCGGCGGCGCACCTGGTCGCGGGCAAACACGTGGCGAAGAGCATCAAGCAGGCGCTGATTGTGCCCGGCTCGCGCGGTATCAAGGCGCAGGCGGAGAAAGAAGGCCTGGACAAAGTGTTCACGCAAGCCGGCTTCGAGTGGCGCGATGCGGGTTGCAGCATGTGCATTGGGATGAACGCGGATGTTTTGCCGCCGCATGAGCGTAGCGCGAGCACGTCCAACCGCAACTTCGAAGGACGTCAGGGGCGCGACAGTCGCACGCACTTGGTCAGCCCCGTGATGGCAGCGGCGGCGGCGATTGCGGGGCATTTTGTGGATGTGCGGGAGTTCGAC
>DASPTY010000166.1:0-6785 GCA_035623175.1 Candidatus Limnocylindrales bacterium
CGAAATTTGGGCGGAATGCCTGGGCCGGATAATCGTCTGATTTTCTTGAACTGTATCCGCGATCCGAAGCTGCTTCAGCCCACCATGGACAACATGCGCGCGCAGTACGAAGCCGAGATGGCCAAGCGCCGCGCCGCCCGCCAGAAACACTGACAAGTTGTTGAATCAGTTTGTTCACGTCATTCCGAACGGAGTCCTCGAAGTGAGGACCGCCGCCCCATCGCGCGCAGTTTGCGCGATGAATCCCTCTTCTTGCTGAGTTGTGCTCCGCCTTCGAGTTCCGAGGGTGGTCCTTATGCTTTCTTCTCTGTTGGTGTCGGCTGCAGGCTTACGACTTTGAACTGTCTTCCCTGGTTGCCTTGTGCTGCATCACTCTTCCGGCGGCTCCCCTTCGTTCACTTCTTTCACAATCTCCCGTGCGGCCGTTTCATCCTCCGGCAGCACGAACAACTCCTCCCGCTGCCCGTTTTTGTCCAACCTGCAGCGAATCCCATTCTCATGCAGCGCCGCCACTAGAAAATCTCCCGGCTCGCCGCTCTCTGTAGACCACACGCTCGCCGTCGCGTCTTCCGGGAACCAGTCAGCCCCCTCGCCCGCGCTCGGCGGTCCGGGAATCTCTTCATCTGGCGGAGGCGTCATTGTCTCCGGGAGTTTCCCAGCTCGCGAAGGTCCTTCTGCAATTGCCTGCGGCCCATCAACCCAATTCGCCAGCAGTCCCTTGAGCTCCCCCGCCCCTACCTCTTCCACCTCATCGGTGCCGTACGCTTCTTTCACCGCATTCTCGGCTCTCTCAAAAAACGAGAACGGCACGCCTACCTCATACGCCGGATAATTCCTCAAGTTGAATAAGTGATCGCGCCGGAACACCGTGTGGTGCGGCACGCCCGCCGCGTCCAGCACCGAACACAACTCCGCATGCACACGCGGGTCTTCTCCCTTCCAGAACGAGCAGAACGGATCCTTGTTGGGATCCCCGGGCTCGCCGGTGACGATTTCTACTTCGTGGCCCCACTCATCCGTGTGCCGCGCTACGACTTCGCTCTTCGGCAATTCCCACACCAGGTCCACATCGCAATCCGCGCATCGCGTGAACCCCTGCCTGTACTCCGCCTTGCATTCTGGACAATACATTTTCTTCGATTGTAGCGCCGCCCTTCAGGGCGGCATCCCCTCGAATGCTAAAATTCCCGGCCCGCTCTGACCCGTCATTCCTATCGCAGCGAGGACCTCTGCCCCATCGCGTGGAGTTTGCGCGATGAATCTCACTTGTTCTTTGCACCCAGAACCAAAAGAGAGATTCTCCGGGCCAAACTGCGGCCCTCAGAATGATGGGCCAGCTATCAACACGCCTTCTAATATTTTGGCGTCACTCCCAAATTCCAAAACATGAACGAATACAGGTCCGCCGTCAGCGCAATCGCCTTGGCCGTATTGCTTGACCCGTGCGCCGACATCGTATCAATGCGGATCAGCACCGGGTTCGCGCGGCTCGCTTCTGCCTGCATGGTCGCTGCGTACTTGAACGAGTGTGCCGGAACCACACGATCATCGTGATCCGCTGTGGTAATCAACATCGCCGGGTACTTCGCCCCCGCTTTGATGTTGTGCAGCGGGGAATACGCGTAAAGCGCCTTGAATTCGTCCGCGTTGTCGCTTGACCCATAATCCGCCGCCCAGTTCCACCCAATCGTGAATTTCTGGAAGCGCAGCATGTCCATCACGCCCACCTGCGGCAGCCCCACGCGGAACAGGTCAGGCCGCTGATTCATCACCGCGCCCACCAGCAGCCCTCCGTTCGACGCTCCGTTGATCGCCAGATGTTCCGGCGAAGTGTACTTGTTCGCAACTAGCCATTCCGCCGCCGCGATGAAGTCGTCAAACACATTCTGCTTCCTCAGCTTGATTCCCGCCTCGTGCCACTTCTCGCCGTATTCTCCGCCGCCGCGCATGTTCGCCGAAGCAAACACGAATCCCTGCTCCAGCAGCGCCAGCCGCAACGAACTGAACGTCGGCTGCAGCGTGACGTTGAATCCCCCGTAGCCATACAGCAGCGTCGGATTCGTCCCGTCGAGCTTCAGCCCCTTTCTGTGCACCAGGAACATCGGCACGCGCGTTCCATCCTTGCTGTTGTAGAACACTTCCTTGGTCTCGTAATCCTCCGGCCGGAAATTCGGAATTTCCGGCGCCTTGAACACGCTGGATTTCTTCGTTCCCAAGTCGTACCGGAAAACCGTCGTGGGATAATTCATCGAGGTGTACAGGTAGAACGCCGACGTGTCGCCCTTGCCGCCGTCAAATCCGCTTGTGGTCCCGGCTCCCGGCAAGGCAATTTCGTTTTCCAATTCCCCCGTAAAGCTGTAAACGTACACACGGCTCGCCACATCCTTCAGGTACGTCGCGAACAGCTTCCCGCCCAGCGAACTCACGTTGGACAGCGCCTCCGGCTTCTCGGGAATCACTTCTTTCCACGCCGCCTTCGGATTCGCCGGATCGAACAGCATGACTTTGCGATTCGGCGCTCCATGGTCGGTGACAATCAGGAGCTTGTCGCCCACGTTGTCCACCACGTTGTACGAGTCGTCGGTAATCTCGCTGACGATGGGCGTAAACGTCTTCTCGTTTTTCGACAGGTCACGGTAATAAATCGCGTTTCCGCGCTTCCCTATTCCAGGGTCGGCAATCATCAGAATCGCAAAGCGCTCGTCGTCCGTTGTCCCGACGAAATGGAACCGCTGCGGGTTCGCCTTGTCCTCGTATACCAATTCGTCCTTCGCTTGCGGATCGCCCAGCTTGTGGAAGTACACCTTCTGAAATTCGTTCTTCGAGGAAAGCTCGTGTCCTTTTTCCGGCTCGTTGAACCGGCTGTAGAAAAATCCGTTTCCCGCCCAGGCGCCGCCTCCGAACTTCAGCCATTTCAGGTCGTCGCTCAAATCTTTCTTCGCCGCCACGTCCAGAACATGCACTTCCTGCCAGTCCGACCCGCCCACTTCCATCCCGTACGCCGCATAACGCCCGTCGCGCGACACTTCAAACAATCCGAGTCGCGTCGTCCCGTCCGCCGAAAACTTGTTCGGGTCCAGCAGCACTTCCGGCGCGCCCTCCAAGCCTTTCTGCGTGTACACGACGCTCTGATTCTGCAAGCCGTCATTCTTCGTGTAGAAGAGCAACTCGCCCTTGCGGAATGGCGGCGTGTATTTCGCGTAGTTGTACAGTTGCTCTAGCCGCTGCTTCACTTGCGCCCGGTACGGAATCTTGTCCAGGTACCCGAACGTCACTTTGTTCTCTGCCTCCACCCACTTCGCCGTATCCGCCGAATTGTCGTCCTCGAGCCAGCGGTACGGGTCCGCCACTTTCGTCCCGTGGTAGTCGTCCACCTGCTCGCCCTTCCGCGTCTGCGGATACTCGAGTCCCTGCCCCAGCAGCGGCACCGCCGCCAGCACCAATCCCAACACTCCCACCACCATCCGCCCGCCGTGCTTTCCCAGCACCTGCTCCCTCATCCTTGCCTCCTCTAGCTTCCCAATGTCATGCCAGCGTTCCATTCTCCTCGAAAATTGCAGTTTGACAACCTCCGCCGCAAGCTCTGCTTGAGGAATTTGTTTTTCTTTCGGCTCCACTCTCAAGAGCAGACTCCTCGTGTCACCATGAATGACCGGCTGCCATTCTCCCGTAACATATTGACAACAAATACTTTCTCGCCTTTCCTTACCTCCTCACTTCCTTACCTCTTTACCTCGTTCTTCCGCGTCTTTTTCCCCACCCCACTCGTATCCAAGGTAGTATGAGCGCACTGGCTTTCACTTTAGATACTTCGAGGTCCCCGCTTCTCTTCGCGGGTCTCATGACCGACGATCTGCAATCGCTCGCCGCTGGCCTTCGCCGCCGCGACCCCGACGTCCTCGATCGCCTCATAGAGCAATACCAGCAGCGCCTCTACCGTTATCTGCTCTTCCTCACCGGCGACGCCGCTCTCGCCGAAGATCTTTTCCAGGAAACCTGGATTCGCGTTCTCGAGCGCGGCCAGCAGTACAACGCCAAGTGCAAATTCGAGTCCTGGCTCTTCACCATTGCCCGCAACCTTGTCATTGATGTCTCGCGCCGCAAAAAATTCCGCAGCCTCGAAGAGCTTGCCGACCCGGAATCGCATCAGCCCTACGAGCCGCCCGACGATTGTTCTGCCTCGGCCTTGCAAATGCTCGTCACGCGCGAAAACCAGCGCGCCGTCCAGCTTTCCCTCCTGAAACTTCCCGCATACTATCGCGAAGTCCTGCTTCTCCGCTTCCACGAAGAACTCGCGCTCGAAGAAATTGCCGCAGTGCTCGCCGCGCCGATTTCCACGGTGAAGTCGCGCCTCTATCGCGGTCTGGCCGCGCTCAAATCCGCTTTGCCCGAAGGTGCCGCATGACCGAAAACCTGCACACTCGCGCCCAACAGCTTTTCGCCCAATCGCTCGTCGAAGGACTTTCCTCCACCGACCAAGCCTGGCTCGATGCGCATCTCCGCGACTGCGCCGCTTGCGCCCGTGAAGCTGCTTCCACGCACGATCTGCTCCGCGCCCTGCGCAACGTCCCTGTCGCTGTCCCTCGCGATCTCGCCG
The DNA here is from genome assembly GCA_035623175.1 of Candidatus Limnocylindrales bacterium. Taxonomy (GTDB): domain Bacteria; phylum Acidobacteriota; class Terriglobia; order Acidiferrales; family UBA7541; genus Acidiferrum. The sequence goes on from DASPTY010000166.1 coordinate 4,598, forward strand.
CGCGCACGCAGATGCTCGTTCGCTTGCGCGCGCAGGAATCTGCCGAAGCATCCGGCAGCGGCGCGCTTCTCTGGATCATCACGGCCGCAAGCTGGCTCCTCGGCATTTTGAGCGCGCCTCTTGTGTGGCGTGGCTTCACCTGGGTCGGTGAGCAACTCAACCTGCCAAAGCCGGTTCTGGAATTGGGATTTGTGCTCTGGTGGGCGGTTCCGGCACTCGTCGCCGTCGCCATCGTTCTCCACCAGCGCGCTGCTAGCTCGGGAGTTCGCTCTCGCTAGACGTTGTCATCCTGAGGTGAACCGAAAAGGTTCGCCGAAGGATCTCAACGCCGGCTTCAAGCACGGCCCGGCGCAACGAAATTGATTTTGCTGTCCGCAGTACGTGAGGAGACCATGACCGACGTATTCAATGAACGACTTCGCCTGATCCGCTTCCGCCGCAAGCGCGAACGCTCGCGCTTCCGCGATGAGCTCCGCGTCATTCCCAAGTGGCTTGTCGGGACCTGCATTGTTCTCTACGTCTTGGCCCTCGTTGTCGGCCTCAGCATCAATATCCACGGCATTCAGACCGGCGGTGACATGTTCCCCGGTGACGAGAGCCTGCGCTCTTACCCAACCCTGTCCTGCCTGGCGCTCGCCGGCGTCATCTCCGCTGTGGCCTTCATCTTTTCCTGCTCGCTGTTCATCCTCGGCTACGTCTACCGCGATGCCAAGCGCCGCGACATGAACGCCGCGCTCTGGACCCTCTTGGTCTTCCTTCTCACGCCCTCCACGGGAGTCATCGGCTTGATTATCTACCTGCTCATTCGCGAGCCGCTTCCCTACACGTGCCCGCAGTGCGCCGCCACGGTCAACGCGCGCTTCAACTTCTGCCCCAACTGCAAGTACAACCTTCACCCCGCTTGCCCCCAGTGCCAGCGCGAGGTCGCCGACAACGACAAATTCTGCCCATATTGCGCCACCGAACTCACCCACGCGCCCAGGCCGCCCGCCGATCCCGGAACCGCCCCCGCGCAAGCCTAGAATCCTATCTCGGAACTTCGTCTACACAGTTGTAGGGGCACGATATATCGTGCCCCTACGGACCCGAGATTTGGACGACCAGGCCAAGTGGCCGACACGTCGGGCGGCCCCACAAAAAGGTGGACGCCCAAGCAAAATCAGCATAGATTCGGCCCAAGGCCTTAAACCTCTGAGCTGTGACCGAAACTCTGCGCTTGCGCCTTATTAAAAGTGGTAAACGCCCTGTCTGCCCCCATCTCCCCCATCGTCTTTCCAAAGGGGCCTGCCGATGACTCCGAGAAAGGAGGGTAGTAGTTGACGCTCACCTGTCCAATCTGCGGCGCCGAATTCGATTCCTCGGAATTGGGGTGGAAATTGGGTGGTGATGAATTGGGACAGCGTTGCCCCAAATGCAATGGACGCATACAGTTCACCTTCCCGCATGGTCTGCTTGTCGGGCTGCTGTCCCTGTTAATTGCGTTGGCAGTCCTCACGCTTTATGGTGTGCGAAGCCTGATTGGTTATTTGGTCGGGACTATCATAATCTGGATACCAGTGTCCCTATTCCTGAACGTCGCCTCACTACGAGGAAAGCCCCCCAGTTGAGAAAACTTCGTCCCAAACCGGAACCGAAACCCAGGCCGAGGACGTTCTTCGAATGGCTGTACGATAGGGACGCTCCTCAGGACTTGTTCAAGAGACGTCCCCATTAATGCGACGGCCGGTGGCGCACCCTTAAGTGCTTGAGGGTGGCCTACCATTTCGCGCCTTCCGCGAAAGGGTGGGTCCGCTCTTCTTTAGATCACGGCTGCCGCTTATTTCGATTTGTACGTGAACGTCACCTTGGTCTCTTCATCGAGCACCAGAGGCCGCACGAAGCGGTACGAGTTCCCCGCGCGCGGGACGTCCACGCGCACCGGCAACACGCCGGAAACCCGCTTCTGCAGGTTGTAGACATTTGCTGACGCAGCGCCTTGCATCTGATCCTTCTGCTTCTTCAGCTCTTTTTCAATGCGCTGCGATTCCCGGTTGAGCTCCACAGCGCTGCCGTTCACGACGATTGTTTCCGCGACAGACGCGACGTTCAACTGGAAGTTCACGCTGCCCGGCCGCCCCACATCGTAGTTCAGGTCGCGCGCGTAGCTGCGAAAACCGTTGGCATTCGCGGTAATCCGAACGGGGCCCGG
>DASPTY010000167.1:0-46164 GCA_035623175.1 Candidatus Limnocylindrales bacterium
AAGATTGCCCGCGAGGCTCGCGAGTCCGCTGCCCGTGAGGTGCTCATTGCCGGTTCCATCGGCCCGCTGGGCATCGGCGTTCAGGCGCGCCATCCGGAACCGGATCAGATCCTCGCGGTTTTTCACGAGCAGGCGCTCGCCCTCGAAGAGCGCGGTGTGGACCTTTTCATCCTGGAAACATTTTCTTACATCGAAGAATTGCTTCTCGCGATCGACGCCATCCGCTCCTTCTCTTCGCTTCCCGTCATCGCGGAGCTTACCTACTCCGAGGAAGGCACGACCTACGGCGACGTGCGGCCATTCCTGGCCGCCTCCATGTTGAAGGAGAAAAATGTCCAGGTCATTGGCGCTAACTGCACGTTGGGGCCGCAATCCCTTCTGCCTATCCTCCAGGAGCTTGCGAATACGGGTGAAATGATCGTCAGCGGCATGCCGAATGCCGGCTTCCCCAAGCGCGAAGGCGACCGCATCGTCTATCCAAAATCATCGCCGGCCTACTTTGCCGAATTTGCCCGCGAGGCCGCGGGGATTGGCGTTCGTGTCCTAGGTGGCTGTTGCGGCACCACGCCCGCGCACATCCGTGCCATGGCCGATGCCGTGAAATCCTTGCGCCCGGCGAAATCGCACGGGCCCTCCGCAGTTGTGGCTACCACCCAGCACATTGCTGCCGTAAGCGAGCGCGAGCCGGAAAGCAAATTCTGGAAGAAACTCCAGAAAAAGGAGTTCGTTGTCTGCGTCGAGATTGACCCGCCCAAGGGCATTTCCCTTGACCGCATCTTCGAGCAAGTGGACAGAGTCATGGCCTCGGGGAAAGTCGATGCCATTGACATCAACAGCGGCGCCATGGCCCGCGTCGGTATGGATGCGCTTATTGTCGCCGGTGCTTTGGAGGCGCGTGGCGTCGAGACGGTGCCACATCTCACCACGCGCGACCAGAACATCATTGGGCTGCAGGCGATGCTTCTTGGCGCGTGGACGGTCGGCGGAGTGCGCAATGTCCTTGCCATCACTGGCGATCCTCCCTCCGTGGGCGACTACCCGGAGACCAGCGGCGTCTACGAGGTCGATTCCGTTGGCCTCACCAAAATTCTGCATCGCCTGAATCAAGGTACCGACTGGGCCGGAAAAACCCTGGGTGGCCAGACCAACTTCACCATTGGCGTGGCTCTGAATCCTGTCGCCGACGATCTCGACGGCGAAATCGCTCGGTTTCATGCCAAGATCGAGGCGGGCGCGCACTTCGCGATGACCCAACCCCTCTTCGACCCGGCTCATTGGCGCACCTTCTTGAAGAAGCTCGGCGGCAAGCCTCCGATCCCCGTTCTCATTGGGGTTTGGCCGTTGAACAGTTACAAGCAGGCGCTGCGCCTCAATAACGAGGTCCCCGGCATCGTCATTCCAGAGCCGCTCCTGAAATCCTTGGAAGCAGCGGGTGCTTTGGCGCGTGATCGCGGCTTCGATGTCGCTCGCGAGATGCTGCGTTGGGCGCGCACGGAAGTGGCCGGTGCCTATCTCATCCCGCCCTTCAAGCGTTACGAAGAAATACTCGGAATTCTTTAGCGGCGGATTGACCCTGCCGCAAGTGCGGGCGTTTAATGGGACCACCCGCTCATGCAATCCACGAAAGATCTTGGCCGAAGCTCTCCCTTGGGCGCCACTCTTCGCGATGGCGGCGCAAATTTCAGTCTCTACTCGCGCCACGCCACGAAGGTCGAACTGCTCCTCTTTGATCGTGAAGATGACGCGAAGCCTGCGCGGATCATTCCTATCGAACCCGCCACGAATCGAACCTACCATTACTGGCACACGTTTGTGCCCGGCCTGCAAGCTGGGCAGATCTACGCCTATCGCGTCCATGGTCCTTTTGATCCCGGGCTGGGCCATCGCTTTGACAGCAGTAAAGTGCTCCTTGATCCCTATGCCCGCAGCGTTGTAGTTCCCGCGAACTACAGCCGTGAAGCAGCTTCCCGAAAGGGCGACAACGCGGCGTCGGCGATGAAGAGCGTCATCGTTGATCTGGGTGGTTACGATTGGGAAGGTGACGTACCTCCCCGCCGGCCCTCCTCACGGACCATCATCTATGAAATGCACGTGCGCGGTTTCACGAAGCATCCGAGCTCGGGCTTGCCGGAGGAAACCCGAGGAACATTCAAGGGCCTCATTGCGAAAATTCCCTATCTACAACTGCTCGGCATCACTGCGGTCGAGCTGCTCCCGGTTTTTCAGTTTGACGCCCAGGATTGCCCTCCAGGCTTGACGAACTACTGGGGTTACGCGCCCGTCGTCTTCTTCGCACCGCATCGCGCCTACTGTTCGCATCAGGATCCATTAGGCCCTGTGGACGAGTTTCGCGACATGGTCAAGGCGCTTCACCGTGCCGGAATCGAGGTCATCCTCGATGTCGTCTTCAACCACACTGCGGAAACCGATGAGACCGGACCAACCCTGTGTTTCCGCGGAATCGATAACCTCAGCTACTACTTGCTTGAAAAAGACCGTTCGTGCTACGCGAACTACAGCGGCACCGGCAACACGCTCTATGCCAATCACCCGATCGTGCGCCGGATGATCATTCAATGTCTTCGCTATTGGGTTGAAGAGATGCACGTTGACGGATTTCGTTTCGATCTCGCCTCGGTTCTGGCGCGCGACGCCAACGGAAATGTCCTGGCCAATCCTCCGCTGCTGTGGGACATCGAATCGAACCCCGCCTTGGCGGGGACCAAAATGATTGCGGAAGCCTGGGACGCCACCGGCCTGTACCAGGTCGGCCAATTTATCGGCGACAGTTGGAAGGAATGGAACGGCCATTTTCGGGATGATGTGCGTAGCTTCTGGAATGGCGCCGACGGATCAGTCTCTCGTTTCGCAGACCGTCTCTTAGGCAGTCCTGCAATCTATGCGCACAAGCTTCGCGAGGCCGAGCAAAGCGTTAACTTCGTCACCTGTCACGACGGCTTCACGCTGAACGATCTCGTTTCCTTCAACTACAAGCACAACGAAGCGAATCAGGAGGAGAACCGCGATGGCTCCAACGATAATCGGAGCTGGAATTGCGGTGTCGAGGGCCCCTCCGACGATCCTGCCGTCGAACAACTTCGCAATCGTCAGGTGAAAAATTTCCTGACCACCACTCTGCTCTCCCTCGGCATGCCCATGATGCTGATGGGGGATGAGGTCCAGCGCACCCAGCGCGGCAATAACAACGCCTACTGCCAGGACAACGAGATCAGCTGGTTCGACTGGACCCTCCTCGACCGCCATGCGGATGTCTTTCGGTTTGTGCAGCTTCTAATCAATCGCCGGCTTCGGCGCGATATTCGCCCAGAGAAGCACCGCCTGACTCTGAACGAGTTGATCCGCGACGCGCCTCATGCCTGGCACGGTGTGCAACTCTTCCATCCGGATTGGAGCAGCCATTCGCACAGCCTGGCTTTCAGCACCGAACTGCACGCCGAGAAATTGGCAGTCTTCATTATCCTGAACGCCTTTTGGGAAGCCTTGAACTTCGAGCTTCCCATGTTGCAGGGAAACGAACCGATTGTCTGGCACCGTTGGATCGACACTTTCTTGGAATCTCCAAAGGACATCGTTCCGTGGCAAGAGGCGGAGCCTGTCTCGGACAGTACCTACAAAGCTGGACCGCATTCCGTTGTCGTTCTGGTGCGTGCCCTCGGAAAGTAGCGCGCCGACGCAGCGAATCCAAGGCGTGCCAGGGATTCGGATTTAAGCGCAACGTGCGCATGTACAGGTGTCGTCAGCGCGGGTTTGCATCGGCGCTGGTGTGGTCGTGAATGATGCGCCAGCCCTCAGGGAAGTGCTGAAAAACAAGAGTGAAAATTCCGCCAACCTCATCTGACGTTCGTTTCAGGTGCCACCGGCCCAAGACCAGCGCAGCGTCTTTCCCGAGCGGGTAAACTTCCAACTCCGAAAAATCCGCATGCCCCATCGCCGGTGCGTCGGGGTAGCGCGTGCGATAGCGAGCCAGCACGGGCTCCCATCCTCGCGTGATTCCAGCGCTTCCCGCGAAGGTGAGTTGAGGCGAATTCCAGTACCCCTTCATGAAGCCTTCGACGTCTCCCCGGTTCCAGGCCTCTTGCTGAGCCGCAATAACAGCGAGGATAGCGCCGCGAGTGGTTTCCTCAGCACCTTTGCTCTGACGGGGATCAAGTGGGCGGGAAAGAATGAGCATTGCCAAGGCAATCCCGCCGAAGCAGGTTGCTAAAACCTTGTTTTTCATGGAGTTGCCTCCGTCCGGAGTATATGTAACTCGTTTGGTCCTTGCAACTCATTCTAATTTCGCCACTTAGGATGGCCCGGTAGCACGTCCCGAAAGGGCTACTCCCCTAGTACTCGTGCGCTATTGGGACAAACCCAAGGGAAGCGCATCCTTGCGGTGGAGGCTGAGGGATGTTCTCCGCCATGCTATTTGCGATCGCCGTTGTGGCACTGGCGCAGTTCGCGCTGTACTACTGGCGCGCCGTCGTGTCCGGCGTAGCATCTCAGCCCATTTCCACTCGAGTACTTGAGGCTGCGCAAGTGGAAGAGCCGGACTTGCGCGGTGCCGACTTTGAGAAACTGGCCGGCCTGCTTGAGCTCACTCCCGAGCTCAAGAGCAACAACGAAGGCTTGGGCTTCGTTCCCACTTACTACAAACTAGTCGGCATGATCGGCGACCTCTTCGGCCGCTTCTCCCCAGCCCTTTCGAACTGGAGCGAGCAGGAGCGCGCCCTCTGCGCCCGCTACGCCGCCGTTCAAATTGAACACCGCCTCGAAGCCAATCTCGCGCAGGTTGCTTCGATCCGCTCCTGCTAAACTCGAATTCGAACTGAGAAACCTCTTCAACTCCTCCTTGTGCTTAATCCGTACCTTGACAAAGAATATGTGTGTTGCCTAGCGGCTTCACCGAGGGTCAAGTCGGTTATGGCTGCAGCACAGAATGCTTTGAAGGCAGGACGAGTACTTCATCTCATTTTCCTAATGGCAGCCTTCTTGTACATCTGGGTGCCACTTAGTGAAGTTCAGGCCGAATCTCGCGAAGTGCCACTACCCATAGTTCTAGCCATTGCGTGTGTGGCGCTGTCCAATGTCGGGCTCGCAGTATTCTTTCGCTCGCGGCATATTCGCCCATCCGCAGAAAAGCTTCTCATCAATCCCGATGACGCAAGTGCCGCCAGACAGTGGCGCAGGGGAGTGATTCTAACACTCGTCTTTTGTCTGACGATTGTTCTCTTAGGCCTTACGTTGCGAATTATGGGTCTGACCTGGAAAATCGCAAGCTTGTTCTACGCTGTCGGGATACTGCTGATGCTAGCGTGGTCACCCAGGCTGGACCTACCAGCGCAATGAGCCGCAATCTCAGTACGCCCACCGCACCAATGTCGCTCCGGAAGTGAATCCCGCCCCTACCGCCGCCAACAAAACGAGATCGCCCTTCTTCAGTCTTCCTTCCTCAATCGCGGTTTCCATCGCCAGCGGAATCGTCCCCGCCGTAGTGTTGCCATAGCGGTCGATGTTGATGATCACTTTCTCCAGTGGCATTCCCAGCCGCTCCGCCGTGGCCGTGATGATCCGGCGGTTTGCTTGATGCGCGATGAAGCAGTCCACGTCCTTGCCGCTCAATCCATTTTTCTCCAGGACGCGTTCCGTCATCTCCGCCATTTTCTTCACCGCGTACTTGAACACGTTCTTCCCGTCCTGGTGGATGTAATGCATCTTTTGGTCTACGGTCTCATGCGAGGCTGGATTGAGGCTTCCGCCGCCCGGCATGTACAGGAATTGACCGCCTATGCCTTCCACCTGGGCCACATGGTCAATGATTGCGGCTTCGCCGTCTTTCGCAGGTTCCAACAGGACGGCCCCCGCCCCGTCTCCGAAAATGATGCACACGGCGCGGTCGGTAAAATCGGTCATCGAGGAATTGACATCGGAGCCGATCACCAGAACCTTTTTGTACTGACCCGATTCCACGAACTTCGTCCCGACATTCAGCGCATAGAGAAAGCCGGAGCACCCGGCGGAAACGTCGAACCCCCAAGTATTTTGGATTCCCAGCTTGTGCTGGACCAAGCAAGCCGTCGACGGATACATCATGTCCGGCGTTACTGTGCCTACCACAACAAGGTCCACTTCCTGCAAATTGAAAGGATGCTGCCCCTGCAGCCTTTTTACCGCCTCGACCGCCAGATCGCTTGCCGCAACGCCTTTGTCCGCGAGGTGCCGCTCCTTGATTCCGACGCGTTCCATGATCCAGGCGTCGGTCGTGTCGACCATCTTCTCCAAATCGGTGTTGCTGAGAATTCGCGGCGGAACGTACCCTGCTACACCCGTAATCTTTGCGGCGATACGATGAGCCATGTTGCTCCTTGATGTTCCGATAACCTGTGATTAAACGTTGATTGTATGCGATGCGCTTTCCAGGTGACAAGCAGAGAAGACTGCTCTCAGTGCGGCGGCAGGAGTTCGTATCGCCAGCTAATCTCTGCCGTTTTTTTCAGCATTGCTGCGACCGAGCAGTATTTCTCCTTGGTCAATTCGATGGCGTGCTTCACCGCACCCTCGTCCAACCTCCCCCGCAGCCGAAATAGCACCTCCAGCTTAACCCACACTGTGGGAGGCTCCGTGGCTCGCTCGCCGGAACACACCACTTCCAGCGATTCAATCTTTTGGCGCTTCTTTTCGAGGATGACGACCATGTCCGTGGCCGTGCAGCCGCCCAGCGCCATCAACACCATCTCCATCGGGCCTGGTGCCTTGTTCGACTTGCGGTCGGAATCAATGTTCACCGCATGCCCAGACGGGCTCGTCGCCACGAACTCCTGGTCTCCAATCCAACGGATGGACGCTGTCTGCATGGACTTTTCCCTCGAATGAAAGTGAACCCGCTCTTCCAATGTACCAGAGGCCGGAGCAATTCACTTCGAGGGAGTGGCAAGAGGGCTTTCCAGCAAGTTCGAAAATGCAAAAAAAGGGGCGCGGCTAACTGCCACCGCGCCCCTCGTTCAGGAGTCGCCGTTAGAAACCGTAACGAAGCGAGAGCGTGACTACATTCCCGCGGAAGTTCCGCGCGAGCGTGGGTCCGGGATCGGAGTATTCGTGGTAGTCGTAATAATTCCACGACGACTTAAATGCCAGACCCTTCGCAATGTTGAAGTTCATGGCTGCAAACGGCACATGATACCGGTATGTCAGTGGTCCTGTTGGCGAAAGGGAATCGATCAGGAATGTCTCACCGTCGGCGCTGGTAACCGAGTAGCCCAACCAGGTGGTGACGTGCCGGAGGGGTTGGAAAAACAATGAGCCCGAGCCGTAGTGCGTCAGGCTTGAATACAGGGAGATGCCATCCAGGTAGCCGGTCCCACAATTGACCATCACAGCGCCCGTCGGCGACGGCGTGGCGGCGTAGCAGATGTTCGTCTGCGAATAGATGTCGCTGTAGTGGTAAGTAAGGTCTAACCCGAAGCGCTCGCTCTGCGGTGCGAGTTGAGTCGTAAACCCGTAGCTGCGGTTGTGCTGCAAGTCGCCGATGTCCGCGGCGGTGTTGCGGTTTTCTAGGATCGCTATGACACCGCTGACACTGACCCAATCCGCAGGTTTGTAGTTGGCCGTAAAGCGGTACTTTTGGAGATGCCGCGGGCTGATCCGCGTGTAGGTGTTGTCTGCGTAGTCGAATTGCGTCTCGAAATGAAGGCGCAGCTCGTTCGTCACGCGGGCTGAAACACCGGTCAGCGCTCCGTTGGTATTGATGGGCAGGTAATCGGCAAACGTGCTTGGAACCGTCACGGTGCAAACTCCGTTCGCACCTAGCGGCTGGCCGGCGCAAGCGCCCCGGTTGGGCAACATCGGATAGAAGGTCTGCACCTGCGTGTCTACAGAATCATTTGTGATTTCGCGGTTCTCGTAACGATATCCGAGGTAGGCCGTGATACGTGGCGTGACGTCGTACTCCAGGCTGAACGTGTTCAGCTTGCGCTCTTGGCGAAGAAAATCCGCGCGCACGTCGTTGATAACGTCCGCAGAGGAAGCCGCGCTGTGCTGCGGGCAGGTTGCCGCCGTGAAGGGCGGCGGGCACGTCGCAGGATTGAACCCATTGGGTGTGGAGAGTAGCGTGGCTCCGAATAGGGACGACGTAGCGAGAGTCCACACCCCTGGGATTCGGAAATTCTCATACCGGAAACTATCCACTAGACGCAACCGATGGCTGACGTGGATGGTAGTGCCGAAATCCCCGCTCACCGACAGGCGGTCCGAAGACACATTCCCCGTTGTGCTGAAGGATCTCTGCCGCGTCCGCGTGATCAACCCGCTGAATAACTCCGCGAACGAAGGAATCGTGTTGTCTGCTTTGGAATAGCTGAATCTGCCCGACAAGTCGAGCCAAGGAAGATAGCTGCTATGGAAACCAGCCTGTTCGGTTGGGTAATCCACTCGGCTATCTCCGGACTGCGTATAGCTGAAAAACCCGTTGCATGCTGGATTGGCAAAACCTGTTCCCAAAATTGGCGCTGCGCACGGTTGGCCTGCGGCAGTATTAAAGGACAATCCCAGGTCCACGGGAATATTCCCCGCGAGAAGGTAAGGGAAGGAATTCAGTTGACCCCAGGTGTTTCCTTTTGCGTGCGTGAAAAATTGGTCGTAGCTGACCGTCGTACGCGGCAGAACCCGCACGTTCACGCCCAACCGGTAGTTGTCCGTGATTGTGCTCGAAAACTGATCCACAAGTCCTTCGGTGCCCTGGTGCGTGGTCAAGAAGGACGTGCCCTCCTCGATGTCATGCGAATATCCCAGCCGGAAACGCACCACGGAGAGCGGCAGAAGTCGCAGATCGAAGTCGTCCATCCGGCGGGTCAGGTACATCGCGTGCGTGGAATCGAGCACGGGAACGCTGGGAACCGAAGTGGAAGGGTTCAGCGGATTGGCCAGAAGGTTGTAATCGAAGAAGTTTTTGTTCCGCCGGAAGAATGCATTGAAATCGTATAGCTTGCCCTTGCTGAATTGCAGGCGGGAGACGTTGTTGGGATCGCCTCCGTAGCCGAAGTTGTTGAAGGTCAAGTCATCGAACAGCAGCCCGTTGTGGTGCTCGGCATGGAGGTTTAGCGAGTATTCGAGCAAACGCGCGCCGGAGCCCAGGTTGACGTAGGTCCCCCACATGCTGTCGTTGCCCGAATAGTCAGCGAGGCGCCCGCCGAACTCCGCCGTCTGCTTTACAGTGTAGACATCCGTCGTCAGACCGCCATTGTTCTCAGTCGTCACGCCAGTTGTGCCGAGCGGTGATTTCCGTGTGCCATCGACGCTAGTCCCCGCCGGAATCGGCAAGTCGCCGCTCTGAGCGCGAACTCCTCCGCCGAAGAGCAGCATGGCGATGCAGAAGAATGCGGCTCGCAAGGAAAACGGTTTTCCAATCATTTGAGTCTTCTCCGTCATGGTGTTCACCTTTCTCCTTACGGCCTCATCAGGAACGGATCGGAGTTCGATCCGTGGATCGCCACGTGGCACAACGTGCACGCCTGATATTTCTGTGCTTGGTTATGGAAGGTGGGCATCGCGGGCGCCGCGGAGCCTGCTGTTGCCGTGTGGCACTCCAGGCATAGCAGATTGACCTGGCTACGTTTCAGCAGCCTTGGGTTGGCTGAGCCGTGCGGGCTGTGGCACGCGCTGCATCCCTCGGTTCTCATAGCGGCGTGCTCGACCGCGAACGGGCCCGCTTTGTTGGCATGGCATTTGAAGCAGATCGCATCGCCCGCGTCGCTGGTGCGCACTTGTCGCGGCCCGAATCCGCCGTGTGGATTGTGGCAGTCGCTGCAATTGATCAAGCCTTCGTTCACGCGATGGTGGAATGGTTTTGAGAAGTCAGGCTTCACCTCGAGGTGGCACTCGAAGCAGAGCGTCGTCTGGGTCGCCTTCAAGAGCGCTTTTTCCACTCCTGGCTTGTGAATGGAGTGGCAATCCGCACAGCCCACGTCGCCTCTCCTGTGTGCCGAACGCTGGAAATTGGCCTGCTCCTCGCCCGCTGCGTGGCACGCCAGGCAGCGCTGGCTCGCTTCCTTCGCGCTCGCTTCGTGAAACGCGAAGATCTTCGTCTTGTCCCCGCCGCTCTCGGCGTGAGCTTTCCCCGGGCCGTGACATCCTTCACAGCCCTCCCATTGCGGTCCTCGCTTCCCTCCGAGCGCCGTGGCAAAGTGCCGGGTCCCTTCGTAGGACTTCGCTTTGTCTTCATGGCAGTTTTTGCAGGTTTCCACGCCGACGTATAGCGCGGGATCGGTGGGCGCGACATACGACAGGCTCTGTTTTGCCGCGGCTTTGTTCTTGTCAGTGAGACCCGGTCCTTTCGCCAGAAGCGAAAGCGCCGTGGCGAAGAGTATCGTGATCAGGAACAAGCCGCAGACCAGCGCGACTCTTGGATGCTTCATGCGACTCCTTTTTGGTGGGACGGCAGCTCGCCCGCCGCTGCATCACACGCCCGGAAACGAGGAGTCCCAGGTTCGCGGTCGGCTCGCTTGCTGCTGCCTGAAGTGTTTGAAATTCCTTCCACAAAGAACCTCGTGGAAGGGGAGAAATAGTGAGAGAGGTTTCCAAAATCTCAGCAGGGGAGAACGAAGTCAATGAAAATGGTGGAAAAACAAAGAAATGCGTTAACGCATCGGTAACAAGTGAGTATGATTCATGTTGGAACACTCTCCGGCCGACCTCCTCCTCGTCCAGTCTTCTTGTCTAGCGGGCTCATTCCGGCGCTGCGCAGCGGGGTTTACTTCTGTGACGCGCGAACTTTGGGGTGATTCAGGAGTGTGGGAAACTGCCAGTCGCAGACTTGGGAGCGAAGATGGCCTCCAAAAAGGACCAATCGCGTGCTGGCTCGGCGGCTTCGGCTTCTTCGACCACGCCCAGACTCGTCTGGCTTTTCGCCTTTACGATGTTCCTGAGCGCCTTCCTCCTTTTTCAAGTGCAGCTCATCATCAGCAAGCACATCCTGCCGTGGTTCGGCGGCTCCGCGGCGGTGTGGACCACAAACATGCTCGTCTTCCAGATCCTGCTTTTGGGAGGGTACGTCTATTCCCATTTCATCTCGGAACAGTTGCCTGTGCCGGCCCAGGGACACCTCCATTTAACCTTGCTGGGCATTGCCCTATTGTTGGTTCTGGTTCTTTCCTTTCTTTGGCCTTCTGCGATAACGCCTGGGCCAGCTTGGAAACCAGCCGATAGCCAGCATCCCGTGCGTGACGTCATCCTCATTACCCTTCTGGCCACGGGTCTGCCCTTCTTTGTGCTCTCCACGACCGGACCGTTGCTTCAGAACTGGTTTGCGCGGCAAGGCGGCGACGTACGCACGTACCGCTTCTACTCGGTGTCGAATCTTGGCTCTCTGCTTGGGTTGCTGAGTTTTCCTTTTCTGGTCGAGCCTGTAATTCGCCTGAAGGTGCAGGGCACACTCTGGAGCACTCTGTTCGCACTCTTCTGCATCGCTTGCGGCTGGTGCGCATGGCACTCCGTGCAGGGAAGCGAGCGCCCGAAAGACACGGAAAACCGTGTGGACGGCTCGCCAGAGCCAAATTCAGTTCTCGCCCATACTCTCTGGTTTTTGCTTGCAGCCGGTGCGTCAGCACTTCTTCTCGCCACCACCAATCAGCTTTGTCAGGAGATTATTTCTCTGCCGCTTCTTTGGGTTTTGCCACTCGCTCTCTATCTCCTCAGTTTCATCCTGTGCTTCGACCATCCCCGCTGGTACCGCCGCGAAGTGTTCCACCCGCTCTTCGCCATTGGCATTTTTGGTCTCTGCGCCTCCATGGTGTTTGCCCAACGCACCGTCCAGGTTGTGGTCATGCCGCTGCTCCTCTTTGTGGGCTGCATGATCTGCCACGGCGAACTCGTCCGCCTCAAGCCGGGCGTTCATCGGCTCACCGCGTTTTACCTCGCCATCTCCGCTGGCGGCGCAATGGGAGGCATGTTCGTCGCGATTCTGGCGCCCCAGATTTTCCGTTTCTTCACCGAGTTCCAGCTCTCCCTCGCGGCCTGCGCAGTTTTGCTGCTTGTGTGTCTCTTCCTTGATAAAACTTCCTGGATCTACTCTCGTGCCTTCTGGCTGATTTCCGTGATCGTAGTTGGGTTTATTCTTACCGTTTTCCTGATAGGCCAATGGATTCCGGCCTTTGCAGGCGTCCTCGAAAGAACCCAGTTCTATCCCTTGACAATTCTTTTCGCCGTGTTGCTTTTGTCCGGCGCCTATATCCAATCCAGAAGTTCGGTGCAGAGCCTGAGTAGATTTTGCGTGATTCAGCCCGCGGCCGTTGCCTTGGCGCTCCTTGCCATGGTCGCCCTTTACGAAAGCGCTAAGCCCGAGCCCGGACTATTTCTCGGAGAACGCGATTTCTACGGTGCACTTCGCATCTTTGAACTCGCCCAAGGCGGCAAGGCGCTCTTCCACGCGCACACGCTCCATGGCGCGCAACTCAATCCGCCAAAGGACCGCCTTCCCATGGCCTATTACGGCCCTGAGAGTGGCATCGGCCTTTTTCTGCGAAATCATCCCAAACGAACGATTGGAGATGGGGCTCTTCGTGTTGGCATCGTTGGGCTGGGAACCGGCACTCTCGCGGTCTACGGCCGTCCTGGCGATTACTTCCGCTGCTATGAGATCAATCCTCAGGTCGTCGATCTATCGCGTGGACCCCATCCGGTCTTCACCTACTTGCGCGATTCCGCGGCAAAAGTGGACACCGAACTTGGCGACGCTCGTCTGCTTCTCGAGCAAGAAGCCGCGCAAGGCAACGTGCAGAGATTTGACGTCCTGGTGCTGGACGCCTTTTCGGGTGACGCAGTGCCTGTGCACTTGCTGACCAGAGAGGCCTTCGATACGTACGCCAAGCACCTTCGCGATGACAACGCCGTCATCGCCATGCACCTCAGTAGCCGGCACATTAATCTGTTGCCCGTACTCGAAGGCGTTCGCGAGTATCAACATGCCTACTCACTCGTGAATTTCAGCGAAGGCAGTTATCCCTTCATTGAAAGCTTGTGGGTATTTCTTGCAAAGCGCCCGGAAGCGCTCCAGGTACCTGGCCTATTCTCAAATCCTCCTCCGTTCATGCCCCCCGCCGCACCACGGCTCTGGACCGACGACTACAGCGACATCTTCCGTCTCATCTATTGACCTGTTAGGGCGAGGCTGTACACGGGCCCCTGCGCGGTCGGGGCACCCCTCTTCACCCCGTGAATTCTCGTGATTCAACAAAGTTCGGACAGAAGGCAATTCACTTGATCTGAGGCTGCCGGCAGAGCTTCTTCTACGGCCAAGGACAAACCTAAGCCCGTTGTGATCTTCTCCGGCTCCACCCCCACAACATATAAACGGTCAGGCAGTTCATCGAGCAATTGAGCTGCTGCGAGCAACTCGCCCGCATTGCTCTCGTGCCCGGAATTTCCCCGCCCGGGAGTGACCTCGCGCAACTCGGGCAGCGTTAGACGATGCACTGTTCCGGCGGGCGCGCCCATTTTCAACGCGTCGACGATAATCAAAGCGCGCCTACCGCTGAGGTGCCCAAGCAATGCCAGTCCCTGTGTTCCTCCGTCCAGGAATTCCACCTCGCCCTTCCACCGGCCTTCCGTCTCCGACATCTGCTGCAACAAAGCCGGACCAACTCCATCATCGCTGAGGAGCATGTTGCCAATCCCCAAAACGAGAATGGGTGCAGGCCCGGTTTTTGACCTGGTTTCAGGAAATCCACTCATCGTGACGGATATCCCCGCGGCGGTAGAACTTGTACCCCGAAATGATGGAAGTGATCAGGCCGTTGCCGTATTGCGTCGAGTCGTAGGTAATGATGTAAACGTGGAGTACTGCGAAGATCGGAAACGCCCACGCCACCAGGTGGTGGATCATGTGCGTGCTGTAGGAATTACCAATCAGCGGAATCACCCAGCCGAAAAGTTTATTCAGCCAGCCGCCTGGATTCGTCTCGGAGTACAGTGCCATCCCCGTGAAAATCTGCACCCAGCCGAGGAATATCACAAAGAAGGTATATGCCGAGCCGCCGAGAGCGTTGTGGCCTAAATGCGCATGGCCCCGCTGCAACCGGAAATAATCCCTCGCCTGCCGAAAAAGATCTTGCCACCAAGTGACTTTCCAAACCATCGGGAAGCCAGACCGCGCATAATTGTTTCCCATCCAGAACCAGTAGATTCGGATTAGAAAACTGATGATGAAAATTATCGCGGCGGCGAAGTGGATCTGCCGGATGCGGCCCATCAAGAAATGAGTCGCGGGTTCACCGCTCGACGTCAGGATCGGCGAGCCGATGTACAGCCCCGTCAGGAACAGCACGGTCAGGCATACCGCGTTCACCCAGTGGGTCAACCTCACAGGCAGCTCCCAGATATACGCGCGGCGGAAGTAATGGTCCGGGCGTGCTGCCATATCATTCGGATCGAAAGTTCCAATCGGTACGGACATGGCCGCCTCCTACACGCGCACCAGGACTTCGGACAATTTCTCTCCATTTTTGTCGAGTACATGCGAAGCGCAGGCCAGGCATGGATCGAAGGAGTGAATCGTCCGCAGAATTTCCAGTGGCCGCTTCGGATCCGCCATCGGCGTTCCCAGCAACGCCGATTCGTACGCCCCGTGCTGTCCCTTAGCGTCCTTCGGCGAAGCATTCCATGTGGACGGCACGACGATCTGGTAGTTCGCAATCTTTGTGTCCTTGATGTGGATCCAGTGGCACAGCGAGCCTCGCGGAGCTTCTGTGAAGCCGTAGCCTTTGGCTTCACCCGGCCAAGTCGAGGGTTCCCACTTTGTCGTATTTGCCGTCGTGGTGTCTCCGGCCTTGAGGTTGGCGACCAATTGATCGTACTCGTCTTGTAGCCACTTCACTCCCAATTGGGTCTCCAGGCCGCGCGCTGCAGTCCTTCCGAGCGTCGAGAACAGCGCCGTCGCTGGCACCTTCAATGCGCCTAATGCTGCCGTCACCACTTCCTTGTAGTCCGTTCGGCCGCTGGCGAACCCAATCAACATGCGCGAAAGCGGTCCGACCTCCACCGCGTTGCCTTTCCAGCGCGGCGACTTCAGCCAGGAGTATTTAGCATTCTCATCAAGCTGCGTGAAGGGCGGCTTCGGGCCCGTATATTTGGGCTTGGTCTCGCCCTCCCACGGGTGCAGGGCATCTTTCCCGGCGGAATATTCGTACCAGGAATGCGTGACTTCCTCGCGAATCTGATTCGAGTCCGCAGGATCGACCGGGAGTACTTCCGACAGGTTCTTGTTGAGAATCACCCCGCGCGGCATCTTGAATTTCGCCACGTCGGAAATTCCGTTCTGAGGAATGTCTCCGTACGACATGTAGTTGCCCAAGCCGCCGCCAATTTGCGTCCATTCCGGATAGAACGACGCTACCGCCAGCAGGTCCGGAATATACATCGTGTCCACAACCTGCTTCGCTTGCGCGATCAGGCTCTTCACCATATTCAGCCGTTCCATGTTGATCGCGCTGTCGCCTTGCAACGAGATTGCCGACGCCATGCCGCCCACCAGGTAGTTGGGGTGCGGGTTCTTTCCCCCGAAGATGGTGTGGATCTTGATCACCTCTTTCTGCCACTTCAGCGCTTCCAGGTAATGCGACACCGCCATCAAGTTGGCTTCCGGCGGCAATTTGTAGGCCGGATGTCCCCAGTACGCATTGTCGAACAACCCGAGCTGGCCGGAATCCACGTATTTCTTCAACGTCGTCGCGATTTCCCGGAAATATCCCGGCGTCGCTTTCTCTGCGTTCGGCGACACTTTCTGCGCCAGCGCCGCAGTGTGGTCCGGATCGGCCTTTAGAGCCGACACGATGTCCACCCAATCCAGCGCATGCAGGTGGTAGAAGTGAATCACATGATCCTGGACCATCTGCGTGAGAAACAGGATGTTGCGAATGATGTCCGCGTTCTTCGGTACCTGTATGCCCAACGCATTCTCGACGGTTCGTACAGAAGCAAGCGCATGCACCGTCGTGCACACCCCGCAAATGCGCTCGCAAAACGCCCATGCGTCGCGCGGGTCGCGGCCCTGCAAAATCACTTCCAGGCCGCGCCACATCGTCCCGCTGGATAGTGCATCGCCTACGTGTCCGCTATCGTTCAGCATGGCTTCGATGCGCAGATGCCCCTCAATTCGCGTAATGGGATCAACAACGACTCGGGTGCTCATGATGTACTCCTATTCGCCTTTCCCGCTCGAAGGCGGCGTGTCGTCCGCATGAATAATCCGCGCGTTTCGATTAACGATGGTCGAGACCAAGTGCGCGCCCACGCCGACTACCGCCGCTGTGCCCAGCACCATGCCGATCTTGTCCGGAGTGGCGTCGATTCCCGGCACCACCACGTTCGAAAGCCGCTGGTAGAACGGCCCATTGTCCCAAAAGCCCGCTTCGCTGCATCCGATACATCCGTGGCCGGAACCTATGGGGAAGGACACCCCGTTGTTCCATTTGAACGTCGAGCAGGAGTTGTACGTCGTCGGCCCGCGGCAGCCCATCTTGTACAGGCACCAGCCCTTCTTTGCTCCGTCGTCGTCCCACGTCTCTACGAATTGCCCCGCATCAAAGAACGCCCGCCGGTAGCACTTGTCGTGAATCCTCTGTCCGTAGAACATCTTTGGCCGCCCGAAGCGGTCTAGCTCCGGCAACGCGTCAAACGTCAGGATGTACGTCAGTACGCCGGTCATCACTTCCGCGATGGGCGGGCAGCCCGGCACGTTGATAATCGGCTTGTCGGTGATGATCTGATTGACTGGCTTCGCTCCCGTCGGGTTCGGGCTCGCCGCTTGCACGCAGCCATTCGACGCGCACGACCCCCAGGCGATAATCGCCTTGGCATGCTCCGCTGTTTCCTTTAGCACGTTCAGGAACGTGTCGCCTCCCACCGTGCAGTAAACACCTCCATCCGCCGTCGGCGCATTTCCTTCCACCGCCAGCAGGTACCCTCCCGGGTGTTCCTTGACCAGCTTTTTGCGGATCTCTTCCACCTGGAACCCGGCGGCTGCCTGCAGCGTATCGTCGTAGTCCAGCGAAATCATGTTCAACACCACGTCTTGCGCAATCGGGTGCGACGACCGGATAAACGACTCACTACAGCAGGTGCATTCCAGCCCGTGCAGCCAAATCACGGGGACACGCGGCTTGGTCTCCATCGCTGCAACGACCTTAGGGACCATGGAAGCTTCCAGGCCGAGAGCTGCCGCCGTGGTCACGCAAAACCTGATAAAGTCCCGGCGGTCAACGCCGTGCTGCCGCAACACTTCATAGGTCGTTTGAAATGAGGATGGTTTGTTCACGGAGAACCCCCAAATTGTGACGAGAAACAGCCCGAGGATGGGGCAGCATCACTCCGAAATGAACACATCGTCAGTGATGAAGCTCACGCTACCCTGTGACGCAAAGTCACAGCCCGTTCGCCTCCCAACTTCCTCTCGGAATTGCTACCTCGATAGTCCGAGTTCTCCTTTTCACCAAATGTCCTCGCTGTTCACGCCTCAGTGGGTTCGCTCTGTGTCCGTTCGATCACCCACTCGCGAATTCCTCTTTACACCACACGAACCGTGTACTACTTTGAGGTTCCCCTCCCCGCGAATTCGGCGGTGCCCAGTTCCTCGCTTTCCAACATTGCAACGAAGGGGTGTCCTATGTGGCGTAAACCCGAAGACGGCAGGCTCAAATCTTCATCCGGCGCTGCCGAGAGTGCTGCCCCCGCAGCGCAGTCGCCTGGGCTGGTAGGGCCACCAGATTCATCCGCAACAGGCTCTTCTGTGAAGCGTGGCATCGTCATAAAAGGAGAAATCTCGGGACAGGGGGATCTGCTACTGGACGGCGGGTTCGAGGGGAAAGTCTGTCTTGCCGATGGCACCTTCAGCGTCGGTTCCAACGCCCACGTGAACGCCGAAGTGGAAGCCCGTGAAATTGTGATTCGCGGCGAATTCATGGGCACGCTGAAAGCCCACGAACGCATCCAGATCATGGGCACGGCAAAGGTAACGGGGAATATGGACACGAGAGGCATCGTGATTGAAGATGGCGCGATTCTGCACAGCAAGGTCGCCACCCCGCCACTTACCACCCAAGTCAGTAGTTCACAGAAGGACGACGGTCCCTTACGTTCGCAAACGGAATCCCCTGTGCGCAAAAAGGGTGCTGCCGCCGCCGGCCCGGCTCAGGCCAGCTCCCCAGACGCCGCAGATCACTAAGTCTCTTCCCACAATCGGACGTAGGTTCGGGGTCTCTCTAGAATTACTTTCCAATGGATACTAATGCGGTGGTTTTCTGCCTACATGACTGAGCAAGAGCCACGCATAACGTTCTCCGCTCTCCCGTGCTAACCTTTCTCCGCAAAACATGGAGGCCCGATGTCCGACCGACTTGACGAGTTTGAGAAGTTCCGCGCGGACTTAAACGAGGAAGTCCTTGCCTGCGGCCACCTTGGCATGAAGCGCTTCTTTGCGCTCGATCATCAGGCCTATGAATCCGGCGCCATCGACACCAGAACCAAGGAACTCCTCGGGCTCGTGGCATCCACAGTCCTGCGCTGCGATGATTGCATCACCTACCATCTCGTGCGTGCGGGCGAGGCAGGCTGGTCCCGCGCCGAAGTCATTGACGCCCTCAACGTCGCCTTGGTCGTCGGTGGCTCCATCACCATCCCACATGTCCGCCGGGCCTTTGCCCGCATGCGGGAAATCCCAAGCTTACGACCTGAGGTAAAATAACGACCTGGTTGTCCCATGAGCACGACCCCTAGAGCGATCGCCACGGATTCCGGAAGCCTGCTGCAGCGTGTCAAAAATGTGCTCGGCGCAGCCTTTTTTCTGTTGGTCCAGCACTCCCCAAAGCTCCTCGAGCTCTACCGCAACGAGAAGACCTGGACTCTCTTCCGCGTCGCGTTGGGCTGCTTTGGCGCGGCTCTGGTGATTCTCCCGCTGAGTCTCTGGAACGGTTACTGGACCGCTCTCTTTGGGCTGGCGCTCTTTGTCCTTTCCATCCTTCTTCCGCCGGCCGAACTTGAATCCGCTACCGACCGCAAGGCACGCGAGTTGGGTGCGCAGACCGTGTTGAGTGGGGGCGAGTATCAGCCGCCAAATGCACCAGCGAGTGATGTGCAGCTCTTCATATCTCCATCGCACACCTGGGCACTGAACAAGAATCTCGACCCAGTGGTGTCTATCACCACCGCAGAGATCTCCAGCCTCCGCGTGGAGCCTTCTTGGGGCAATTGGGTGCTGCGGGTGCGCTGGGCTGACCGCAAAGCTGAGTTTGTCTACAAAGGAATCTTTGCCGAGCGGTTTGCGCGTTTGGCTGAGGAATCGCTGCGCCAAGCCAACCTGGCCGCCCAGTCTGGAGCGGGTAAAACGCGCGCGGCAAGAGCCTGATTCCCGCAAAAAGCGGCGAGCAAGACGGTTTCGTCCGCCATTCTCAACACAATTTATGCGAAAATGAAAGCATGGCACGCGGTTGGGAAAGCAAAGACGTAGAATCCCAGGTGCAAGATAGGAAGGCTGTGGCAGACAACCCCGGTAAAGGCCCAAAGGGCGCGGAAGCTATAAAAAAGGAACAGGAGCGGCGCGGCCTGATGCTTTCTCGCACGCGCGTGCTGAACGAACTCGAAAACGCCAAGAATCCGAACCACCGCAAATCACTCGAAGCGGCCTTGGCGCACCTCGATCAGAAACTAGCGGAACTCAATTAGTTTTGCTGGGATTGTGCTGAACGCGAAGCTCAGTCTTTTCTGACTCGACTTAATCCGTAAACACAACACCCACCGCGGTCGTGCCTTTTTCGATGCCTGCTTCCAGGCGCACGACATAACCCTTCAGGCGCATCTCCTGCGTGCCATTCATCCCGGGCGTTTCAATCACGACTTCGAGCTCGGACTGAATGCGCGGGCTGTTCTTAAGAGAAAGCAGCGCACCTTGTAACGCGAGATCGCGTACGGTCGTCTCTTCCGTGAATCGCTGGCCGTCGGCAGTGAGACCAGTCACGCAGGCGTGGAATTGCGCATCCCGCCGCAAGGAAGTCCTTGTTCCTGGCATGTGTGCCTGAACGGGTTCACCCACCGATCCGAGCGTAATCACCATGCCTTCGCTGGCTGCGAATACCGAATCGAGTTCTTCTCGCGCTTCCCGCAAAATGCCGTCCACTATCCGGTCGGTCGAATCGGGATCATGGTGAAACAGGACAAGCGCCTTTGCGTTCACCTCGCGTGCGACCTTGACCCCTTCCTTCCAGGAAGAATGACCCCAACCTTTGCGTGTAGTGGCAAGCTGGGTTGGGGTGAACTGCGCATCATTGATGAAGATGTCCGCGCCTTCGGCCAACTCACGCAGGTTCTTGTCGAGAGCAGGATTTCCGGGTTCATTGTCCGTGGCATACACGACAATGCCGGCAGGAGTTTCGATGCGGAAGCCCAGGCAGCCTTGCGGGTGATTAAGCCAGCGCGCGGTGACCGTGTTTTCGCCGACACGAAACGTCTCGCCCCCGTCGACTTCGCGGAATTTCCTTCGCGCGCTCATCGCGGAAATGTCTACGGGAAAATAAGGCAATGCCATCTGCGCTTCAAAAACCTGGCGTAAGGAATCGCGCCCCAGGAATTTTGAGCGGAAGCTGTAAAAGTGAAATTCGTTTTTCTCGACGTAAAGTGGCGAGAAGAAAGGCAGGCCCTGGATGTGATCCCAGTGATAGTGGGTTACGAAGATGTGCGTCTCGATGGAGCGCACTGAATCATCCGATATCCAACGGCTCCCCAACATTCGCAACCCTGTGCCGCAATCAAGAATGAATTGAGTGCCGTCCGGGGCAATGAGATCAAGGCAAGGTGTATTCCCGCCAAAGCGCCAGGTCGCCGGATCGACCGTGGGAGTGGAGCCGCGCACGCCCCAAAAACTCAATTTGGCGATGGAAGTGCTCATTTCCGTTGGTCTTGCGGCCAATTCCCCCAGAAAAGCCAAACGTCCCGAAACTGCTTCTAGCCTTTTCTGATAGTGGCAGCGGCTACCGGAGGCGTCAATCAATTCGGGGGTGCGTGTTGTCATTCCTCAAACAACGGTGGAAAGACGGCAAGCTGCGCTTGGCCGAGTCTCGAAGTAGAATACCGGGGAATGCATAACCACGCCCACGAACACCAAGACGTCCATGGCCACGAGCACGACCAAAGGCATGGACACTCGCACAATCATCCGCCGATGAAGCCTTCGGTGCTGGCGTGGGCAATGGCCGCGACATTGGGTTTGGTCGTCGCAGAAATCCTCGGCGGCTTCCTCGGGCGTTCCGTCGCCCTGCTGAATGATGCGGTTCACAATCTCTCGGACGTGCCCGCCTTGGGAATTTCCTGGCTGGCCATGCAATGGGCGCAGCGGCCGGCGGATTCCGAAAAAACGTACGGCTACCATCGCGCTGGAACTTTGGCGGCGTTCTCCAACGCTCTCCTCTTGATTGTCCTGGCGCTGTGGCTCGGCTACGAAGCGATCGAGCGGCTGCGCGCTCCTGTGGAGGTAGTGGAAAGCTGGATGATTTGGACGTCGCTGGCCGCGCTGGGCGTGAACGGGGGAATCACGCTGGCCTTGCTAAGGGGGCACGCAGACCTGAACCTGCGCAGCATCCTGGTGCATAACTTCGGCGACGCGCTCTCCAACATTGCGATCATCATCGGCGCGGTGATCATGCGCCAGACGGGCTTGCACTGGATTGACCCGCTCTTGGGCCTGGCCATCGGCCTGCTTGTCCTCTACTCCTCGATCGGAATCCTTCGCGAGTCGGGACACATTTTGCTGGAAGGGAGGCCCCGAGAGACCGGCGTGGAAGAGGTGGCGCGCGCGATTCTGACTGTCGAACACGTCAAGGAAGTCCACGACGTGCACATTTGGTCGCTCGGCGGCGGGCACAACGCCCTGAGCTGCCATGCCCGAATTCCCGACATGCACATGGATGAATGCGAAAAAGTCCTCTCGGCGATCCAGGAAAAGGTGAGAGAGTTTGGCATCGAGCACAGCACCGTGCAATTGGAACGCGCGGGGCTTCCCGCTACTTCGGGATACGTCATGCCGGAACCGATGCGAAAAAGTTGAACGTGAACTGAGCTTCTAAGCGATGCTGGAGGCCAGGGGCTTTGGAAGATTGACCGTATTGCCTCGCTCCTCGTTGGACTTTTCCGTTGCGTCGAAATCGAGAGCATCCAGTGTCATGGTGCGGCGCAGGCCTTCTTTGGTGACATAAGCAAGCTTGTCTTTGGTCAAGGAATAAGCCACCGCGAAAACCCTCGTGCCATCGCGTTTCACGAAAACAAATTCATTCATGGGCTTCGAAGCGGCGTAAGTGCTCTCTCGTGGTTGCGTTTCAGGTTCCAGCTCGTTTGCGGAGGCCGTCTCGTCGCTGACTTGCGATGGCTCGTGTGCGCTATTTGTCGCATTCTGCTCAGTCGGTGCAGCCTCCGTATAATACGGCACCGGCATGTAGAAGCCACCGCCTACAAACGGAAGCACAACGCCGCCGAAAGCCACGTTGTTGCACTGGGGATGCACCGCGAAAAAATGAGTGTAGTCGAACCCGAACCCGGGAGAACCAGCGCACACATTTTTATTAAGGAGCGGCGCGTTAGGGTTGGGAAAGAATGGGTTCTGTGGGCTTGTCCAGGCCCGATGAACTGGCCGACTGGGCGACACAGGATGCCCTGAGGGATTGTGCGGAGCCACGGGTCTCATCACCGGAGATGCCGTATGAGTTCCTGTGCCCACGGAAGTGGGCGCATGAGCGACTGGCCCAGAATGTTGAGCGACATGGCTGCCTATAACGGGCGCTGCTGGCGAAGATCGGATAACAGGCGGAAGGTGTGTGGGAGCGGAAGGAGCCCGCTGAGCCGCAGACACCGTAGACACAAGCGTTAAACCAAGGAGACTGGCCAAGATCGGAGTTCGCATCGGACGCGCTCCCCAAAAGGGTCTTCAGATGCTCTCACCCTATAGACGCAGCGGACCTGGATACGGTTACCCTGTCGCGCTCCCTGCGGATTCTGCGCGCGTTCTCCAGGGAAGAAGAGTGATTCTGTCCAGACGTCGTCAGTACCTCCAACTCATGTCTGCCCCTCGGGGGGCTGTGTCCGTCATGTGGCCGGCGATTTTGGGCATGATGCGCTGGTAAACGGTCCCATAGCTTTCCATGTTGGAGATGTCTCCGCCGCCCATGTAGCAATGCGGTTTGCCCGGACCGTATTCGAAATCCGCGATGTGGAACGGGTTCTTTGGCGAGTCCACGAAGTCCTGCATGAGATGGAGAGCATTGTTGAGGTACCAGGTATCCATGTCGCCAGCGGCAAAATGAAGCTTGCCGTTCAACTTGGGCCCGAGTGTGACGATGTCACGTTCAAGGATGTACCGCAGGTCGTAGTGTTCCTTCCAGTACGCGGCGACCTGCGGATCAATCGCGCCGGTGGAGGGATTCCAGATGGGCTTTGGGTAGCCATCGTCGCCCACCGGGCTGAAGACCGCTTGCCAGATGCCGAACTGTTCCGTGGAGCGGCCGTGCGTGCCCATGACTTCCTCATGCCGGACCGTCGGCTCCATCAAGGCAATGATCTGGCCGGTGGAACTGCGCATCTCGCCCCGAGGGACTTTGCCGAACGGGCCTTGATCCCAGAAGGCATTCTTATCTTCGTAGATGTTTACAAGTTGATAGGCGCGAAAATCGATCGGGTCGGGGCAGAAGCAATATGCGCCGTTGTAGAAATCCGGATAGAAAATCTGCGACGCGGCGGCTTCCCATCCACCGGTCGAGCCACCTTCGAGCGCCCGAGCCCACGGCTGGCCAATGCCGCGAAACCGCCTCTCGACCTCAGGAATGAGCTCCTGTGTGATGGCATCTCCATACGGGCCAACGTTGGCAGAGTTCACTGCATAGGAATCGTCGTAGTAAGGATTTGCGTGCTGGATGCTCAACACCAACATGTGGGGGAGTCGGCCGGAGGTCCAATCCTGATAGAAGCGATTGGCATACTGCAGAAAATGCAGTTCTTCGCCTTTTGCATTGGACGCAACCTGCTCCTGAAAGAACTCCCAGTCGGGTTCGAAATGTCCTTGATGGACCAGCAATGGATAGTGCGCCTGGGGGTGCTCATCGAAGCCCTCCGGCAAAAGCACAGTGGCACCCAGATACATCGGGCAGCCCCAGAAAGCGGTGAGGAGCTTGCTCTGAATGCGTATGTGCTTGATGTACTTGGTGTCTTTCGGTGAGGTGATCGGCGGAATCTTTTCAGTCAGGGAGAGGCGGACAAAGTTGCTGGATTGAGGATCGAGGTGAAAAAGTTGTGGCTTATTGAAAAGATTTCCCGGCTTGCGCCACCATTGCTGGCCTTCGCCCATGTCTGGGGCAAGCTTGATGGTGTGGCCATCCGCCCTGTGAAAAGTTTCGTAGACGTTGAGCACTGCCTGGACGTAATAGTCGCCCGCTGGAAGTTGATCGAGGCTCGTGAGCGGGTAGCCTAAGGTGGTGGAATCAATGATCGCGGGGGTGCCAGGATTCCAGTTGTCCACATCGAGGCCGAAGAATTGTGCGCTGGAGGCTTCTTCCTCGCGGAGTTGGAATCTCGGCTCGCTGGTCTTGTCGGTCGAGATGCCAAGCAGGATGTGCCCGTCGAGAGGTTTCGTACCCTGTGATTCGGGGAAAGTAATCTCGATGCGGAGTTTGCTCGAGGGCTTAGAGGACGGAGATTGCGCGAAGACGTGGCGGCCAGTCAGTAGTGAGACACCAGTCAGTAGTGAGACACCAATCAGAAGCAGGAACCCCTGAAGGCGGGGACGTTTGAATCTTGGCTTGCAAGTGACATTGGAATTCAAGACCATCCTCCAAATTTGCGACGGGACAGAATACAACAGGACAGAGCTTTGCTGCTCAGTAAGGGAGTCAGCCCTATGAAGTCGGCTCGGAAACTTGCCGCCAGGTGCTGATACTCCTAACGTTTTTCTAACGAACTGCTAAGAACTTTCCCCAAGCCTCTCGCGTACTCTGGAGAACTGTGGAACGGGACGCTCCCTCGTCCTGGTTGGACGTATCATTCGGTGTCATTCATGTCAAAGAGCTTCCAGGCCCGCTCGTTCGTAGTGGAGGGTTGGTGAGTCTCCAGAGTGCAATTCAGTGCCTGCTATTCTTGACGATTGTCACAGCCTTCGTGAAACCGCTTGGCGCGTACATGGAAAGGGTGTTTTGCCGGAAGCGCAGCGCACTCGATGGCTTATGTCTTCCCGTGGAACGGTTCATTTGTCGCGTCACTGGAGTCGATTCCACGCGAGAAATGAACTTCGTTGAATATGCGACTTGTTTCTTGCTGTTCGGACTGGTTTCCACGCTGCTGTTGTTCGCCATCCTGAAAATCCAAAGATTCCTTCCTTGGTTCTACCCCACGTACCACACCACTCCATTGTCGCCAGACTTGGCGTTGAATGCAGCAATCAGTTTCTCCACAACGAGCACTTGGCAGGCCTACAGTGGTGAAACGACCATGAGTTATTTCAGTCAAATGGTTGGGCTCTGCGCACAGAACTTCCTCGCCGCAGGCGCCGGCTTGGCCGTCGGCGTGGCATTTATTCGCGGCTTGGCTCGCCAAATGTCAGACACTCTGGGCAATTTCTGGGTGGATTTGACACGTGGCTTGCTTTGGATCCTTCTGCCGGGAGCGCTGCTAGGTGTCCTGCTGCTCACGTGGCAAGGGGTCCCGATGAACTTCCATCCCTATGCCGTTGCATCCACGGTCGAGGGAAGCAAGCAGGTGATCCCACAGGGTCCGGTAGCCGCAATGGAAATCATCAAGAACCTGGGCACCAACGGTGGCGGCTTCTTCAATGCGAATGGTGCTCATCCCTATGAGAACCCCACCCCATTCAGCAATTTTCTGGAGCTCCTGGCGATTGTGCTTTTGCCCGCGGCGTTGACCAACACTTTCGGAAGAATGGTTGGCCAGCCTCGACAAGGTTGGCTACTGTACGCCGTGATGGTATTGCTCTTCACCGGCGGAATTCTCTTCGTGCAGCATTTTGAGCATCATGGAAATCCCTTGTTTCATGGTGCTAATTCCGCCAATACCAAAGAGCGCCAGGTGCAGTCTGGCGGGAACATGGAAGGCAAAGAGGTTCGTTTTGGTATTGGAGGATCCTCGTTGGCCGCCGCCGTGACATCCAACACTGCCACTGGCTCCACCAATTCCTCAGATGACAGCTTCACCTCGCTCAGCGGAATGATTCTGCTTATGAACATGCTTATTGGAGAGCTGGTCTTCGGCGGCCTCGGAACAGGCTTTTACAGCATGGTTATGGCCGCGGCGATCGCCATCTTCCTTGCCGGGCTAATGGTCGGGCGCACGCCCGAGTATCTAGGGAAAAAAATCGGGCCGGCAGAAAACAAAATGATCGTTTTGTATGCTCTGGCTGGCCCACTGGTCATTCTCCCATTGACCGCGCTTGCGGTTGGCACCAAGGTGGGTTTATCGGGACTGACGAGCAACACCGGCCCACACGGTTTCACCGCGATTCTATTCGCTTATGCCTCCTGTTTTGCCAATAACGGCCAGTCGTTTGCCAGTCTGAATGCCAACAGCGGTTTCTGTAACGTTACCACAGCCATTGCGATGGTCGCGGGCAGATTTGCCCTAGCGATTCCCGCCTTGGCGTTTGCAGGAATGTTTGCGCGGCAGAAGAAAACTCCATCCTCGTCTGGAACTCTTCAAACGGACTCGGTTACATTTGGAGTGCTCGTCACCGCTTGCCTGACTATCATGGCCATATTGAGCTATCTTCCGGCGTTCGCCCTCGGTCCCATACTCGAGCGCCTGGGATACGGAATTTAGCTTGATGGCACATTCCTGACAGCCGAACACTCAATCATGCCGCCCCAACCGGGGAGGAAATCTTCCAGTGCATTCAGGTTTTTTCGGGATTCACTTGAGGGTCGAGACCGACCGGCCCGGTGTAGCGCTGGCGCTTTCGCAGGGCTGGGGGATGTGCTATAACCGGAAGGCCGTGAAAGATACCGGAAAGCAGGCGATGGCCCCGGCAGGAATGCAGGGCGCGGCGGTAGCAAAAGCCCCTGTCGGCGGTCAGGCAACGGACCAGTTAGCGGCACGAGGACTGGAAGATGCCTCCCGGTACTGCCCGGTTTGTTCGCAGCGGCTTGAATCGCGAAGGTGTAAGCTGGTCTGCGGCGTATGCGGGTACTACATGTCCTGCGCGGATTACTATTGATCGCGGAGCGGTTGGGCTCGAACGAGGCGGCGTAAACCACCCCCAAAGAGCATAAGACCACTTTGCGAAGAGCAACAAAAACAGATATGCTTTGCGGTTCCGGCCCGGGTTGCCGCCGGATCCGTGTACGGATGAGGAGGAGACCAACGTGGCATTGAAGATTACAACTCGCGAAGTGGACGGCGTGACAGTGGCAGCGCTGGATGGCCGGATCGTGCTGGGCGAAGAGAGCAACGCGCTCCGCGAAAAGGTGAAGTCACTGGTCGCGGAAGGCAAGAAGAAAATCGTGCTGAACATGGACAACGTCACGTTCATTGACAGCGCGGGACTCGGCACGCTCGTGGCGGCGCATCACAGCGCCAAAGGGCGCGGCGCGTCCTTGAAACTCTGTCATCTGGGCACTAAGTTTCAGGAAGTGCTACAGATCACGAAGCTCGTGACTATTTTCGACGTTTACAATACTGAAGCCGAAGCGGTTGCCAGCTTCTCGAAGTAATTCAGAAGCTTTCCTTCACGGAATCCTGCAGGAAAGGGCAGGCTTGTGCCTGCCCTTTTTCTTTTTGATTCAGTTTGAACGTGTAGATCGCCCACTCCTTTCATGAACGCCAAACCGCACCGCCCCTGTGGTGGGAACGACGCATTTGGATTGGGTCTTGCTACTCGAGGCGGTACATAGTGATGCCGCTGAGAAGCTTGGGATAAAAGTCCGTGGATTTCTGAGGCATTACCTCGCCTGCGGTAGCGACCTTTACGACAAGCTCAACGCCGACGGGATTTAGCAGGAACGCAATCTGTGCAGCGCCGCGGTCCACCGCATCTAGGGCAGCGGCAGCCTCGCGTTCATAGCCCAGGTTTGCTTCAGAAGCGACCGCGTGCGGAGTGACGCCCAGCGCCGGTTCCAGGACGCCCTGATGAAGCAGGACCACGTCCAGTTCGCGCTGCAGGGCGGACACGCCCGGGAGAATCTGGGCGATGTCAGCTTCCGGCCGAATCGTTAGGATGTAAAATGCGCGGTTGTTGCTTCCCGGTGCGGGGTAAGCACCGATGGCACGGTGACGCTTCCCTGCTGCGACCTGGGCCAGGAACTTCTCAAGTGCTTCGTCGCGTTGAATCTTTCCGCCGAACGGAAAAACCTCCGTGGCAAACCAGGGCTCGAAATAACGGCGCACTGCGCTCCAGGAGAACTCCCGAAGATTGGCCACCACGCGGTGCGTGGGAAGAATCGTGAGGCCTTCACTGTGTGTGTTGATGAAGGTCATCATCGAGAACTCGTACGGGGCGTCAGGAATTGGCTTGCCGGCGCGCGTGCGACATTCGTTACGAAAATTGAGAGAGGTTTCGTACCGATGATGACCATCAGCAATTACCAGTTTTTGGTCGGCCATGGCTTTCTGGATGGAAGCGATGAGATGCGGTTCGGCGATGAGCCACAGGCGATGAGTCACGCCATATTCGTCCTTCATTTCCGTTGCTGGTGACAATGACGCAGTGGCCTCTTGAAGAGTCGCGTCAACTTGAAGATGCGGGTCCGAGTAAAGCATGAAGAGTTGACCCGTGTGCGTGCGAGTGTGGCGCAAAAGCTCTAGGCGGTCGGCCTTCGGCCCGGAAAGCGTGTGCTCATGCCGGAATATGACTCCGGCGGAGTAGTCCTCCAGCTTTCCTAGGCCGATGAATCCCCGGCGGGTGCGGCGCAACGTGCTGCCCGGAACCGTGTACTCCTGGTGATAGGCGTAGAAAGCGGGTGCGGGGTCCCGCTGGACGACGCTCCGGGCGATCCAATCTGTTAGCGTGGCAGCCGCTCGCGTATAGACATTGTTTTGGGGTGTGTCGTCCGGAGAGGTGCGCCCCTTCTCTATGGCAATCAGATTGTGCGGATCAGCGGCGTAGTACTTCTCCTGCATGGCTGCAGTAATCTTGTCGTACGGCTGCGTGAGGACGCGTTCAAACGCAGCGACACTTGGGTTGTAGCGATAAGCGCGAAAGGGCTGAACCAGGGCCATGGGCACTCCCAAGCGGAATTCTGCTGTGCGGGCAGCCTTTTTGGTGCCGTTCCAACGGCATGAGCGAGTTTTGCGAGTGACTCTGTCGGCGGGCTGCCTTGGTTCAACTTCGGTTCACTCGAAATAGGTTGGAACGCTACTAGTGTACGCGATGTGGGCATGTTCCGGGAAAAAGCAAAATGATCGGCGAAGGCAGGCGGAGGAGCTCTGTTACGCACGTATTACAATGGAGAATTCATGAGCCACCAAAACACAGTCGTCGTGCGAGCCTTCCTCTTCGACCTCGATGGGACTTTAATCGATTCCAAGATGGACCTGGTGAATTCCGTGAATGCGATGTTGCGCGAGACTAACCGCGCGGAGCTGCCCGTGGACTTGGTGGCAAGCTACGTCGGGCATGGTGCGCCCCAATTGATCGCCAGCACGCTGGGCCCGAACTCCACCGACGAAGAACGCCGGGAAGGTCTGGCAATCTTCCTTAAGCACTATCAGGAACATAAGCTCGATCGGACGCGAGCATATCCCGGCGTCGAGGAAGGGCTCCGTGTGCTGGCGGGCCGTCCCTTGGTCGTGTTGACCAACAAGCCGACGAGCCTGAGTGCGGAGGTCTTGGAAAGCTTGGGGCTGGCGCATTTCTTTCATGGGATCTACGGCGGGGACTGCTTTGAAAAGAAGAAACCGGATCCTAGCGGAGCACTCGCAATCCTTCAAGAACTTGGCGTGTCGCCAGCTGAATCAGCGATGGTGGGAGATTCCGACGTGGACGTACAAACCGCGCGAAACGCTGACATGCTGGCGATTGGCGTGACTTACGGTTTTGGGCAGCACAACCGTGCGAAACAGCCTGCCGATCTTTACGTCGATCGCCTGACTGAGCTCGGCAAGTTGACGAGGAATCTTCAGTAAATCGAGTGCGACGCGGTCCTTGCGTTCACCTACCGTGGTTTGTCAGACTCAGCCCGTGCTGATTGGACTCTTTCCTGAACTCGATGCGCCCGGCGGAATTCAACGCGCCGGACGGCACCTTGCCTTGGTCCTGAGCGAGTACGCTTGCGGGAAAGACATGGAATATCGGCTGCTCAGCTTGAACGATTCTCCGGAACTGCACCGCATGCGCATTGCAGAGCGGGAATTTGTCTTCACGGGAGCAGCGCGCGGGAAGGCCCGTTTTGTCGTATCAGCATTGAAAGCAGCCCGCCGGAAACCCAAGCTCGTTTTGGCCGCTCATCCAAACCTGGCGCCAATCGTCCGGGCGATGAGTTTTATAGCGCCTCGGATGAAAAGCATCATCTGCACGCACGGAGTCGAGGTCTGGGAACCACTTTCGCGCACAAGACGGAGCGCACTAAAGCGCGCAACTCTGGTTTTGGCGCCAAGCCGGGCGACAGCCGAATCATTGGTCTCTGTGCAAGGCGTGGACCCAACCAAGATTCGCGTCGTCCCATGGGGGCTGGATCCTGATTTCGAGACCCGTCTTTTCGGCGGACCTGCTGCGCCGTTGCCGGCCGAATTCCCCAAGGGTCGCGTGATTCTCACCGTTGGGCGCTGGCTCGCCACAGAGCGGTACAAGGGAATGGACACGCTGATCAAAACGCTTCCCCGCTTGCTCCTTGTCTACCCGGACATTCAGTTGGTATTGGTAGGTTCCGGTGACGACCGTAAGTGGCTGGAAGACCTTGCGCTTGTCAGCGGTGTGCAGCGTCACGTCCATTTCCTCAGCGGGATCACTTATGGGGAACTGGCCGCCTGTTATGCAGCTTCGGAACTATTTGCGCTGCCAAGCCGGGGAGAAGGATTTGGCTTTGTTTACCTGGAAGCCATGGCGCGCGGCAAAGCCGTGATTGGCGGCGCGCACGGAGGAGCAACAGAAGTGATTCAGGATGGAGTGACAGGATATCTGGTGCCCCACGGAGACATCGTGCAGTTGGCCACCTCGATCGGCACGCTGCTATCCAGCCCGGAATTGGCGCGGCAAATGGGAGCACGCGGTCGTGAGCGGGTTGAGAGAGAGTTCCGATTCAACTTTTTTGCCAAGGCATTCAAGAAGATTCTGCGCGAATTATGCGGATCCTGAACGTCACACAAAGCTACGTACCATTCTTTGAATTTGGTGGGCCCCCGGCGAAGGTGAAGGCTCTCGCTGAAGGACTTGCCGGAAGAGGGCATGAAGTCACAGTGCTGACCGCGGACTGGGGATTGGAGCGGCGGCTGGCCCACTCGCCGAATGAACCGCCCTCGGAGCCCAGCCCGTTCGGACGTTGGCGAGAAGTGAACGGAGTAACGGCCATTTATCTGCCGAACCGCCTTCACTATCGGGCACTGAGCTGGAATTCTATGCTGGGACAGTATTTGCGCGCGCAACTGGACGCGTTTGATGTTGTGCACATCTTCGGGCTGTACGATTTGCTCGGTCCGCGCGTGGGCGCGGAATGCCGCACTCGGAAGATTCCCTATGTCGTCGAGCCCATTGGGATGTTTGTGCCGATCGTAAGGAGCATCTGGCTGAAAAGGATGTATCACGAAATTTGGGGGCGCAGATTGTGCGCTCTGGCGGATGCAGTCATCGCGACGGCAGAGCAGGAACGCGATGATCTGCTTGCCGGGGGCATCGCGGGGGAGAAAATTCGTCTGCGGCGCAACGGAGTCGAGATACCGGCCAACTTCCCCAAACGAGGAAAGTTTCGGCGAGATCTGAAGATTCCTGAAACGGCCAAGCTGATTCTGTTCTTGGGCCGGTTCTCACGGAAAAAAAGTCCGGACTTGCTCTTAATGGCCTTCGCGGGAATCGGGACACCCAAAAACGCAGCCGGAATTGAAACCCATCTTGCCTTCGTTGGGCCGGATGAGTCTGGGATGAAAGCAAGGTTGTTGCAGACTGCCAGGCAATTTGGAGTTTCAGATCGAGTGCATTTTTCTCCCGCGCTCGGTGGCGAAGCGAAATGGAGCGCCTATCGCGACGCGGATATTTTTGTGCTTCCTTCACAAAACGAGAATTTTGGTAATACCGCTGCGGAAGCGGTGGCTGCGGGAACGCCGGTAATCGTTACGGACAGGTGCGGAATTGCACCCCTATTAAAAGACGTCGCAGGACTTGTGATTAGGCACGAAGAGGAAGACTTGCGCCATGCGCTTGTCCGGCTTTTGGATGACGGAGAGCTGCGCGATAGACTGCGGAAGGGATGCGCGGATGCGGCTGCGAAACTCGGTTGGGATCAACCAGTGCAGGAGATGGAAGCCATTTACAGTGGGCTTGCGCGTCATGTCTAGACGTAGGACAATGCAAGTCCCAGAGCACAAGGACTACTTTTGCGCGCGCGCCTTCTATTCCGCGCTGTTTGGTGGTTGAGCAACCTCTTGCTCGCGGTGGCCTTGGGGGCCACGATCTGGTCCGGGGTGTCGGAATATTCTTTGCGTCACTACCTGAAAGGATTTTCTGACGCCGTAGTGCCGGAAGCTGCGTCTCCACAGCAGAAAGCGGAAGCCATTTTGGATTGGATGAGCAAGGGGCCGCCCCGTTTGGAGGTCCAAAGCCCGGCGGAAGTTTCTCCGCGCGACCCGCGAGACACCCTGAATTACCGTCAATTGCTGGAAGTCTGCGGCAGCGCCACCAATGCATTCCTGAATCTCTCCCGTAGCGCGGGAATCGAAACGCGGCGCCTCCTCCTGCTGACGCCCGAGCGCACCACAAAGCATGTGGTCGCGGAGGTGTACGTGGCAGACCGCTGGGTGATTGTCGATCCAAGTTACCGGGCGTTTTTGAAGGATGCGCGCGGAAATCTCCTGACGCGCAAAGACCTGCAAAATCCGGAACTGTTCCGCGAAGCTACGAGTTACCTCCCCAACTATCCTCCCGAATACACTTATGAACGTTTCGCGCATGTGCGCACTGCGGCTCTGCCATTCCGCGGGGCGCAGGTCCGCCGTGTTCTGGATCACGTCGTGCCGGGCTGGGACGAGTACGTTGACTGGAGTCTGCTTCTGGAGCGGCGATCGTTCCTGTATTTCTTTCTTTCGGTAGATTTCTTGGTCCTGCTGATGATTGTGCGGATGATTCTTGGATGGCTTGCGGATCATCGCCTGCGGGTTCCGCGATTTCATTTGCGCGCCAATCTGAGTCGGGCCACGGCGGCCTTCTTCACTACTCCGGAGATCAAATAAGGCGTGTGTGGAATTTGCGGCTTCGCCTACGCTTCTAACTCGACGGAAGCTGAGAAGCCCGTCCGGGCAATGGCTGCGGCCATGGTTCATCGCGGCCCGGATGAGGAAGGTTTTCTCATTGACGATCCGCGCGCCCAGGGTGTTGCGCTGGGCATGCGCCGCCTTAGCATCATTGATCTGGCGGGAGGCCATCAACCCGTCTGGAACGAGGCCCACGATGTGGCCGTCATCTGCAATGGCGAACTTTACAACTACCGTGAGCTACGCGAACGCCTGATCCTCGCCGGGCACAGGTTCCAATCCAATTCCGACACCGAAGTCTTGGTTCACGGCTGGGAAGAATGGGGCGAAGACCTGCTGGAAGAACTTCGTGGTATGTTCGCGTTTGCCCTTCTCGATTTAAGACAACATTTTGCGACTGTCCCTCTTCTCTTTTTGGCCCGCGACCCACTGGGCATCAAACCTCTGTACTACGCGCAAGCGGAGAAGGGGTTCGTCTTTGCCTCCGAACTACGCGCCTTGCTTGCTTCCGGGGCAATCAGTCGGAGAATCTCTCCCGACGCGCTTACCTCCTACCTGCTTTTTGGCAGTGTTTCCGAACCAATGACCCTCGTCGATGGGGTGTTTTCACTCCCACCGGGGCACCGACTTCTGCTGCACATCCCGGAGCGCAGGCGCGTTCCCCGCGCACGCCCTTGGTGGGATCCAATGCAAAGCAGCGCAGCGCGTGATCCGAGACGTCCTCGCGAATTTGCCCCGGTTTCTGCGCGGTTACGGACTCTTTTGGAAGATGCAGTCCGTGCCCATTTGATCGCCGATGTCCCTGTGGGATTGTTTCTCTCGAGCGGGCTGGATTCCACTGCTATCGCGGCTCTTGCGGGGCGCGCCCAGCGCGGCATTCAGAGTTTCACTCTGACTTTCCCCGACACGCCTTTCAACGAAGGACCACTCGCACGTCTGGTAGCACAGCGGACCGGGACCAACCACACCGAAGTGCCTTTGCATGGAAGAGACGTGCTCGCGCGTCTGGACGAAGCGCTAAACGCTCTGGACCAACCGACCATGGACGGTATCAACACCTACTTCGTTTCCTGGGCGGCGCGCGAGGTGGGATTGAAAGTAGCGCTGTCGGGTTTGGGTGGAGATGAACTTTTTGCCGGATACCGAACGTTTGCGGATACGTCGAAACTCGTTCGAATGGAATTGGTATCCCGCTTCGTCCCCAGCGTTGTTCGCCGCATCACTGCGCCGCTCGTGCACTCTCTCGTGGAACGAAATGGCGCCGCAGATGCCGCGCGCAAGGCCAGCGACGCGTGGATGCTGCCGGACATTCTCCCGCATCCTTATTTCTTCACCCGGCTTCTCTTTCCTCCATCCGAACTTCCGCGGCTTGCCGATCCCCACTTCCGGAGCAGCGCCGTCGCGAACGACGGTGTTTCGCTCGATCCGACGTGGCTGGGCTGGCTGGAAGGCGTGGCGGACCAGGCAAACGCCGCAGGACGAATCGGGGGGATTTCCTGGCTTGAGTTGCGAACGTACATGGTCAGCACGCTTTTACGGGACACGGATTCCGTCAGTATGGCCCGCTCGCTGGAAGTGAGGGTGCCGTTGCTGGATACGCCGTTGGTCGAGTTCGTGACCAGCCTGCCCGATTCGGCGAGAACGCAGCCTGGCGTCGCCAAGGCGTTGTTGCGTGAGGCCATGGCCGGGTTGATTCCCCCGGAAATACTGGACCAGGAGAAACGCACTTTCACCCTCCCCTGGGAAGAGTGGCTGCGCTCATCCTTGAAGGCGAGAGTGGAAACGAGCCTGAATGACCTGGCGCCTTGCTTAGCGGGTGATTTGCACCCCTCGGGCGTGCAAGCGGTATGGGATAACTTTTTGCAGGCCCAAACGACGTGGTCCCGCCCATGGTCGCTCTACGTCTTGAATGAGTGGTGCCGGCGACACCTATCTTGAAATCCCGAAGGTCGCCGACCTGTTTTCCTTTTCGCTCCCAAAATCTGCCAGAAAAAACATTTGAGGTAAACTCTAAGATTCGGTCATGAATATTCTGGGAATCAATGCTTATCATGGCAACGCTTCTGCGGCGCTGGTCTGCGACGGCAAGCTCGTCGCCGCCGTAGAGGAAGAGCGATTCAACCGTGTAAAGTACGCCGCAGGATTTCCTGCCGCGGCCATCGATTATTGCCTGAAGGAAGCAGGACTCACCCTCGCCGATGTCGATCACGTGGCCGTGCCGCGGAACCCATATGCGCGGCTGGCCACGAAGCTTCTCTATGCAGTGCGCATGCCGTCGTTTGCGCGCGAACGCCTGCGCGTTCTTTCCAAGTTCACCGCAATTCCGGCGGCCCTCGCTCAGACATTGGACTTTGACCCGGGGAAGATTAAAGCCACATTTCACAGGGTCGAGCATCACCAGGCGCACCTGGCCAGCACTTTCTTTGTTTCCCCCTTCGAACACGCCGCGATGCTCTCCGCGGACGGGCTCGGCGATTTCGCGAGCACGATGTGGGGGACCGGTCGCGGGAGCCGCATGGAGATCGACGGCGTAATCGCATTTCCACATTCATTGGGGTTGTACTACAGCGCGGTCACGCA
The DNA here is from genome assembly GCA_035623175.1 of Candidatus Limnocylindrales bacterium. Lineage (GTDB taxonomy): Bacteria > Acidobacteriota > Terriglobia > Acidiferrales > UBA7541 > Acidiferrum. The sequence continues at coordinate 35,995 of DASPTY010000167.1, forward strand.
ATACCTCGGTTTTCTGAAGTTCGGTGACGAATACAAGGTGATGGGGCTGGCGGCGTACGGCCAGCCGGAACATCTGGACGCGTTTCGGGACATTGTGCGTTTCCACGAAAACGGCAGCGAGTTCGGCTTCCGGCTGGGACTGGATTACTTCACCCACCACAGAACCGGACCGGAGATGACCTGGGCCGAGTCCGACAAGACTCCCGTGCTCGGCAAGATGTTTTCGGAAGCCATGGCGAAACGGCTCGGAGGTCTGTCGCGCCAACCTGAGGAACCGCTGGAGCAGCGCCATCGAAATCTGGCAGCTTCGCTCCAGGCACGACTTGAAGAAGTTTATCTGGGCATGCTGAGGAAACTCGCGGCAATCACACAAACGAAAGCGGTTTGCCTGGCGGGCGGCGTAGCTTTCAATTGCGTGGCTAACGGGAAGATTTTCGATCAAACGCCCTTTCAAGAAGTCTACGTTCACCCCGCTGCCGGAGACGGGGGTCTCGCTGTTGGTGCGGCCTTCTACATTTGGCACCAGGTCCTCGGCAAGCCGCGTTTGTTCGTGATGGATCATGCGTACTGGGGGCCGGGGTATGCCTCCGAGGAAATCCGCGCGGCAATCGACTCCAGTGGGATTTCAAAGGGCGGCTATGGGATTGCCAAGCTGCCTGATGGAGAGTTGATGAAACGTACGGCCGCGATTATCGCCGATGGAAAAATCCTGGGCTGGTACCAGGGCCGCGCCGAGTGGGGTCCGCGCGCTTTGGGGAATCGAAGCATCGTCGCCGACCCACGCCGCCCGGAAATGAAAGAGATTTTGAACCGACGGATTAAGCACCGGGAAATCTTCCGCCCGTTCGCACCTTCAATCCTTGCTGAAAAAGCAGGCGAATGGTTCGAGAGATCCTATCCTTCGCCGTTCATGACGCTGGCCTACCCCGTTCGCCCGGAAAAGCGGGACAAAATTCCTGCTCCCACGCATGTGGACGGTACGGGCCGCCTGCAAACGGTCACGGCGGAAGCGAATCCGCGTTATCACGCCCTGATTAGCGAATTTGAGCGCCAAACGGGAGTCCCGGTCGTGCTCAACACCTCGTTTAACGACAACGAGCCCATCGTTTGCCGGCCGGAAGAAGCGTTGGATTGCTTTCTGCGAGCGCAGATGGATGCGCTTGTACTTGGCAACTATCTCATCACTCGCTTGTGAAAACTGCAGAAGGACCTAGCAGGAAAAGCTAGGATTTCGCGGGAACCGCACCTTCGATCTTCAATGTGATTTTCGGAGCGTGCAGCAGCGTATTGTGGACCAGGCAGTGTCCGACCGCTTCGTCAACCCCTTTGCGATGATCCTTGCTCAACTCGACCGGCACGTCCACTTCGATGACAAAGTTGGTCATACGGACGATTGGATCCTTCACTTTTTCGCAGGTGACGCGAACTCGGGTCCCTTCCGTTGTGAGTTTGTGTTTCCGCAGGTACTGCGCCGCGTAGAAACCGGCGCAGGAGCCCAGCGAAGCCAGAAGAAGCTCGGGCGGCGTCATGCCTTCGTCGAATCCGCCGTTCTCGGCGGGTTGATCACTCACGATGGAGTGGCCGCGAGTCTTGATTTCAAATTGTACGGATCCCAGGTGTTCGACAGTGACTTCCATGGGTGCCCTCCGTCCCGGAGCGAACCATGGCGCCCGGATTGTGACAGGTCGGTCGCCAACATTAGGACTTTCTTCGTTCAGCTATAACAAAATGCGCCCCTGCTGCCAAGGATGGCCGGTACTCCTGTTTGCATGTGTACCTGCTTTCTGGGACCCCAAGAAGGCGCATACCTATTAGGACTTGCACTTCTCCTTGTACAATTCTGAGGTGCGCATTCTCCTGCTGAATCTCTATTACCCTCCGGACACTTCTGCTACGGCGAAAATGGCGGAGACTGTTGCGCAAGCACTGGCCGCGAGACACGAGGTAATCGTACTCTGCGGGCGGCCCTCGTATGACCCGACGGAGCGTCGCCCCTGGCGCCTCTACCGGACCGAACAAGCAGGGAGCGTGCGTGTGATCCGCGTTGGCTCGACGTCGTATCCGCGCAGTCACATGAAGAGGCGCCTGGCGAATTATCTGAGTTACGTGCTTCTCGCCATGCCGCGGGCGCTGATTCTCCCATGCGACCTGATTCTGGCGATGACCGATCCGCCGTTTGAAGGTATCGTCGGCGCGTTTGTGGCCACGTTGAAGAACAAACCGTACGTATACAACATCCGCGATCTCTATCCCGACATGGCCGTGGGTGGCTCGATCGTCAAACCAGGTTTTCTGGCGTGCTTATGGGAATTGATGCACCGTTGGGCTTTGCGTCGCGCGTCGAGAGTGATTGTACTTGGGAACGACATGCGCAGCCGGATCCTGGGGAAGGGCATAGACCCCGGCCGCGTCGAGGTCATTCGCGACGGCGCCGACTTATCCTCGCAGGGTGCACAGACCGAACTTGATCCTGCTGTCATTCACGCCATTCGGGGAGAGTTCCAGTTCGTGCTGCTCCACGCAGGCAATCTCGGATTCTATGGCGCTTGGAAGACGCTCTTGGACGGGGCGCGCCTTCTTGCAGGGGAAGGTGTGGGTTTATTGTTCGTGGGCGAGGGGGCGCGGAAAGCGGAGCTGCAAGCTGCTGCGGCCGGGATTCCCAACGTACGCTTTCTCCCGTACTTCCCAAGCAGCAAGATTCCCTCCGTACTGGCTGCAGCCGATGCGCACGTCATCACAGTCAAGCGAGGGCTGGAAGGTGTGGTTGTGCCGAGCAAGATGTACGGAATCCTCGCCTCAGGCAAGCCGATTGTCGCCGTGGCCCCCGCTGAATGTGATGTGGTTTCGATCGGCAAACAGAAAGGCTTTTCGATTTCGGCAGACCCCGACAATCCGGCCCAATTTGCGGAGTGCGTCCGGCAAATCGTCCGTGATCCTAAGAGACTGCGAGCCGCGGGGGAAGCGGCCAAGGCTGCTGCACCGGAATACGATCGAATACGCGAGCTCGAAAAACTGGTTGCCGTTATTGAAAAATCGGGACCGCAACTCTCTTCCATGAGTCATACACACTGATTCACGTCTTATGCTTTGCGCAACGCAGGGCGTGCAATTCCCCGATGGCGCTGGAACTTTGGGGGGTTTCGAGGTAAGGTAATTTTGCTGCGTGGGGCAGCATCTTCGGCTTCTGCGTGCCCTTGGGGTCTTTCCGAGCCGAAACTTGGGAGCCGGACCCAAACCGGCAGCGCGTCTGTATTCACTGGCGTTCTCGCCCTGGCCAGTTTCTTCAGAACGAACAACGGGGGGGATCATGGGTGCGGGCCTGCTGGCTTTTCTGATCGCATTGTCGGCCTCGCTGGTCTTGACGTTGCCCGTGCGGGCGCTTGCTCTTCGAGTCGGCATGGTCGATTTGCCGAGTCCTCGCAAAGTTCATCTCAAGCCCATTCCTCTTCTTGGTGGCTTGGCAATCTATGCCGGAGTCTTGATTGCCATCCTGATCGTCTTTGACGGTCCCGCGCGCGCGCAGAGCTTCGGAATTGTGACCGGCGCAAGCCTTGTCGCCGTTGTGGGGTTCATGGATGACCGCGGGTGGCTTCACCATCAGGTCAAGCTCTTTCTTGGAATGCCGCTGGCAGCTGTGATCCTACTAGCCAGTGGAGTCCATGCGAACGTCTTCAACATTCTTATCGGGGGCAGGGCAGGCTACTGGCTGGATGCATTATTGACGCTTGTTTGGGTTGTCGGCATTACGGCTTCCTTCAGCATTCTGGACCATATGGACGGCTTGTGCGCCGGCGTGGCCGCGACGGCTTCGATCTTTATTGTGATACTTGCTTATCTTAATGCCCAGACCATCCTCACTATCCTCGCCGCCGCAACCCTGGGAGCCGCAACCGGATTCCTGCGCTGGAATTTCAAACCGGCGAAGATTTTCATGGGCGACGGCGGAGCGATGTTCCTTGGTTTCCTCATGGCGACGTTGGCCTTGAAATTACGCTTCGAGCACAGCACGAATTTGGCCGCTTGGCTTTCTCCTGTGCTGATCCTGAGTGCGACGATCTTTGACACGACGTTGGTGACGATTTCGCGCTCCCGCCGCGGCTTGCTCCCATTTGCCACGCCGGGCAAGGACCACTCCGCGCACCGGCTGGTGAGCTTGGGATTCGGGCAAAGAGGCGCTGTTTTGGCGATGTACCTCGCGGGAGCCATCTGCGGCGCTGCGGGTGTTTTGGTCACCTACCTTTCAACTCTGAAGGCCGCCCTGCTCGGAATGGTCGTTTTGGTCGCGATGTTAGTGGCAATTATCTGGCTGGAACGAGCGCCATACGAACAACAGAAGGGGCACGAGGAAGCAACTGCCGCCTGAGTTGCTCCGGCTGAGCGTCTCCCGCCAATTACCTAAGGCTTTCCCGGGATTGGCCCACTGGGGCAGATTCGCTATACTCGAATGCGCCCTTTTGGTCTGCTTCATGGTGGCCCAGGTGATTACAAGCCCTGAAACAGACGACATCGGGGCGGGTATCAGGACTGTCCGCCTACAGGATCCTCGAATATTGTGAACACGACAGGAAATGGGACCGGCAACGCCCGGGATGCGCGAGAGGTTGTTGTGGTTGGTGGTTCAGCCGCGGGCCTCTACACGGCTGCTTGTGTGGCCCAGGGAGGCCGCGCTGTGCGCGTTCTCGAGTCCAAATCCAGCCTCGATCCGGCTCGTCGCACGCTGATCGTCACGGACCATTTTCGCAGGCAGGTGAACGGCGCAGCGGGTGCGAGCATCCTCAACGAGATTCGGCGCTTTGAGTTGTTTACGAATGGCCGTTCCGCAATTGTGTCCCTGCGGCAGCCCGACCTGATCATCGAGCGCTCGCGGCTCATCCGTGCCTTGGCGGAAGAAGCAAAAGACACGGGAGCGCAGTTCGACTACGACACGAGGTTTTTGGGGCTTGCGCCCAATGGCCGTGGCCTGCGCGTTTGCGTGGATCGCGCAGGTAGGCGAGAGGAACTGCGCGCGGAGAGCGTGGTCGGCGCCGATGGAGCGGTTAGCCGCGTGGCGCGAGCGGCAGGCTGGCCGCAGGTCGAGACCGTGCCGCTAGTCCAGGCATTAGTGAAATTGCCGAAGGACCATCCGCAGGACACCACCCGCGTGTGGTTCATTCCCGATGACACGCCCTATTTCTATTGGTTGATTCCCGAATCCACAGAGCGCGGCGCCCTTGGAGTGATTGGCGAGCATGGCCGCGATACCAAGCGTTGTTTCGATCGATTCCTGGAGAAGAAAGGGTTTGAACCCTTGGAATGGCAGGGCGCGCGCATCCCGGTCTATAAACGTTGGGTGCCGGTGCAGCGAACGATCGGGAACGCTGACGTGTACCTCGTCGGAGACGCAGCCGCCCAAGTGAAGGTCTCCACCGTCGGCGGCGTCGTTACGGGATTCCGCGGCGCCCGCGGCGTGGCGGACGCAATCCTCCGGAAAAGAAGCTCGGAGTTGCGCGCACTTCGCCGGGAACTCGGGACGCACTGGCTGATTCGGCGGGCACTGCACCATTTTCAGCAGGGAGATTATTGCCGCTTGGTCGACATGCTGAATGAATCGGCTCGAGAATCGTTAGGAGAGATCAATCGCGACGAATCCACGCGATTGCTGTGGAACGTTGTGCGCCGGCAGCCACGGCTTGTCCTGCTGGGACTTCGCGGCTTGCTGCTGGGCCGCCGGTAGCGACTTTTCCCAATTGCGCTGAAGGGGCCGGTTGACATTGAGGTCCGCTCCCGCCGCCCCGCATGAGACATCTGGACTAGCAAAAAGGAGAAACGACTGTGCGCCTGACGGTAATAGGGTGCGGCTACGTGGGTTTGGTGACTGGCGCATGTCTGGCTGCTGCGGGTCACGAAGTGTACTGCACCGACATCGATGAAAAGCGTATCGACCTGCTGAAAGCAGGCAAAGTTCCGATTTATGAGGAACACCTGGATGACGTGCTCAGACGAGCGGTTGCGGAGAAGAAGATTTTCTACACGTCAAATGCGGGCGAAGCCATCCGGGCCGGCGACGTTGTTTTCATTTGCGTAGGCACTCCTCCAAAGGAATCGGGTGAAGCGGATCTCTCAGCCATCGACCATGTCGCCCGCCAGGTGGCCACGGAAGCGCGCTCGCCGAAGCTCGTAGTGGAAAAGAGCACCGTGCCGGCGCTCACGGGCATACAGCTTCAAAGGGCTCTGGCCGCCTATTCGCGCGGGGGTGGATTGAAGTTCGAAGTTGCTTCCAACCCGGAGTTTCTTCGTGAAGGAACTGCCGTCGAAGATTTCTTTCATCCAGACCGGATTGTGGTGGGCGTGGAGAACGAAAAAAGCGCCGCGACCATGCGCGAAATTTATAGGCCGATCTTGGAGAACAGCTTCCATTGCCCCGTGCATGCTGGCAAATGTCCCAGCGGCACTGCGGGGGAGTTGCTGATTACCACCATCAACAGCGCCGAGCTGATCAAGCACGCCTCCAACTCGTTCCTGGCACTGAAAATCAGCTATGCGAATGTGATTTCCGATATCTGTGAGCGGATCGGCGCGGACGTGGAAGAGGTTACGCACGCGATGGGACTGGATCCTCGCATCGGCACGCAATTCCTCAAAGCCGGATTGGGATTTGGCGGGTTTTGTTTCCCCAAAGACATCCAGGCTTTCATCCATCTCTCCGGTTCCATGGGCGTCGATTTTGACATGCTCAAGGCCGCAGAACGTGTGAATAAGCAGCGCATCGACCGCTTCTTCGAGAAAATCCATAAGGCGCTTTGGGTGATCAAGGGGAAGAAAGTGGCAGTGCTCGGACTCGCCTTCAAGGCGAACACCGACGATATTCGCTTCGCGCCAGCCCTCGAAGTAATTCGAAAGCTCCTCGATGAAGGGGCCGAGGTGCACGCCTGCGACCCGCAAGCAATTCCGAGGACGAAGCTTCTGCTGCCGACGGTCTCTTATCACGCAGATCCCTACGAAGCGCTGAAGGGTGCGGATGCGGCCCTCGTCTGCACCGAATGGCAAGTATTCCGGAACTTAGATTGGGAGCGGGCCGGGATGACCATGGCCCGGCGTCTCGTTATTGACGGCCGGAACCTCTATTCACCTAAGAAAATGCAAGAGTTGAAATTCGACTACCACTCGTTCGGGCGGATCTGAGACGGCTTCGGGGCGCTAGCGAATTGCGGAAGCTCGCGCGAATTCCGCTTTGAAAGAGTCGATCGTCAGTTTCAAACCATCTTCGAGACTGACTTTGGGTTCCCATCCCAGCAACCGCTTTGCCTTGGAAATATCCGGCCGCCGCTGCTTGGGATCGTCTTCCGGCAACGGCTCATAAATAATCTGCGGCGCGTTCGGAAAATGACTGCGGACGCGTTCCGCAAATTCGTAAATCGTCATTTCCATGGGATTCCCCATGTTCGTTGGGAAATGCTCGTTGGACTGACTCAGTTTGAAAATTCCATCAATTAAGTCCGACACAAAACAGAAGCTGCGTGTCTGTTTCCCTTCGCCATACACGGTAATGGGCTGGCCGCTCAGCGCCTGATAAACGAAATTGGGAAGAGCGCGCCCGTCGTTCAAACGCATTCGTGGGCCGTACGTATTAAAGATGCGCACGATGTGGGTGTCGAGGCTGCGATGGCGGTGATACGCCATGGTGATCGCCTCCGCAAATCGCTTGGCTTCGTCATACACGCTTCGAGGGCCGACGGGATTCACATGGCCCCAATACGACTCACTCTGTGGCGAAACGTCCGGATCCCCGTAGCATTCGCTGGTTGACGCAAGCAGGTATTTCGCGCGCTTCTCCCGGGCTAGATCCAAAGTGTGCATCGTCGCGATCGACCCCACCTTCAGAGTTTCAATGGGGAACTTTAGGTAGTCTGGCGGGCTCGCCGGCGAGGCGAAGTGGAAAACGTATATAACTTCCCCTGCTACGCGAAACGGTTCATTGACATCGGTGCGCTCCAACTGAAATTTCGAGTTGTTTTTCAGGTGCGCCAGGTTCGCTTCGTCGCCCGTTATCAGGTTGTCGAGCGCGAGTACTTCCCACCCTTCGTTCAGCAACCGGTCGCAAAGATGTGAACCCAGGAATCCCGCTCCCCCAGTGACCACCGCTCTCATTTGTCCTCCACGAGACTCCAAACGATTAGTCTATAGGGTCAGAAGCTTATTTCCCAACTCGAAACTGCTGTGGGAAGCGTGAGTGTCGCCGTTTGACGCCTTCCCTGGCGCGGGTTACGATGCCCGGCCATGAGCAGGTTTCTGCTGGGCAGCATCCTTCCAGCAAAACAATGGCACGGGAGGCGGCTTTGGATCTCCCTTTCCGGCTGCGTCGTGCTTGCAGCCTTACTCGCCTTTCTCAATGTCGGGCGCTGGTTGGTAATTGAGGAACCACTGCAAAAAGCCTCCGCCATTGCTGTCTTAAGCGGCCGCATGCCGAGCCGCGCATTGGAAGCAGCGCGCGTATATAAGCAGGGATACGCTTCGCGTGTCTGGTTGACCTACTCCAGAGAGCCTGGCGACACGCTCGCAAAGCTTTCGATCCCCTACATCGGCGAAGATTCCTACGACAAACAGATTTTGATGAAGGAAGGTGTCCCGGAGAGCGCCATCCAAGTGCTTGAACCACCGATTATGAATACCGCGGACGAGATGAGGGCGATCGGCGAGGAGTTGCGGAAGGAAAAGCAAGGCAAGGTAATCATTGTCACTTCGAAGGTGCACACGCGTCGGACGAGGGCGCTGTGGAATCGGCTGGCGCCGCATGACGGAGCCGCCATCGTTCACGCGGTTTCGGATGACCCTTTCGATTCCGCGCACTGGTGGAGAAATACCAGCGATGCCCTGGATGTGGTTCGTGAAATTCTCGGCTTGTTGAATGCCTGGCTTGGTCTTCCGCTTCGCCCTGCGGCCTATGTCGCTTGCAGAATCTCAGAAGAAGATGAACCGCTTGCGCTTCTGTGGAATCGGATCAGGCGCAACCTCTGGTACGTAAGGTAGGAGCCGTCCCTCGAATGCAGCCAGCGGGTTGTCTATCAACAATGCTTTTGCTCTATCCTCCCCAAACTGCTGGCTGACTGCTTCATAAGCAAACTTGAGCTTTAGGGGACGCCTCGCAGTATTGTGCGCATCGCTCGCGATGAAGTGGACCAGGCCGCTTGCCAGCCACGACCAGGCATCCTGCTGCGCGCCCATCCCGAAAACTCCTGTCAAGGACCCAGCCGTAATCTGCGCGTAACATCCTTGTCGAATCCATTGTTTCAACCGCTGCGGTTGCGTCCGCAGAATCGCGTTTCGCTCTGGATGAGTGACGATGGGGTGGATTCCGGCCAACATGAGCTCGTGCAGCGTCTGATCGAGCGCGGGCGGGATCGAAAACTCGTTGAACTCCACAAGCAGGTAATCCTTTTGATTGATGCAGTAAGGCCGGGGGTCTTCGCGCAGCGCCACCAGGTTTTCGTGATTCAGGTGAAAATCGCACCCGGTCGCCAGGGCCAAGTGCTCTCCGATTTGTGTTTGCAATTTATTGCGAGCGACAGTGATTCGGGAAAAATCGAAGGTGTAAGTCGAATTGGCGTGAGGCGTCGCAACAACGTGAGTAATCCCGTCGGCAATGGCCTCTTCCGCCATGGCTAGCGAATCTTCGATGGTTTTAGGTCCGTCGTCTAACCCGGGCAATATGTGACAGTGCAAATCGACCATGTAGATCCAGTGCCGTCCCAACTCGATGAAGCAACTGATAGTAGGTGCAGCATCCAATATACTCTGCGTAGGCGTCAGGAAAGCAGCCACCGAGAAGAGTTGGGTCGGCACCAGTATGCGTCATCTGTGCCACACAGAGAAGATTTGCCACGCGCCAAGAAGCAACATCAAGCCGGCAAACACTCGCCGCATCCGGCGCGGGTTCAGGCGACGCGCCAATCGGCCACCCCAAATCCCACCTACAAAAACGCCGGGGATGAGCAGCAGGCCGGCGATCCAAGAGACATAGCCCTCCTTTGCATAGGCCAGGAAGGCGAGCATACCCGTGGGGGGAATCAGAGCGACCAAGCTGGTTCCTTGGGCGCGGTGTTGACTGAATCCGAAGAGAAGCCCGAGCAGCGGCACCAGCAATACTCCGCCTCCAATTCCCACCAAGCCCGCCGCGATGCCGCAGAGGGCCGC
>DASPTY010000168.1:0-7308 GCA_035623175.1 Candidatus Limnocylindrales bacterium
CAAGCGCAGCCACAACTGAGCCATAAGGTCATCACTTTTAGCGTTCCGGGCGCAGGGACGGGGGCCAATCAGGGTACCTACGTCGATCGCATCGTTGACAGCGGCGCGGTCACCGGCTGGTACATTGACTCGAACAATGTCTATCACGGCTTCATTCGTACACCCGACGGTGTAATTACCAAGGTTGATGCACCGGGTGCGCTAAATGCCCCGGGCTTGGGTACCATACCCGAAGGCATGAACTGGGAGGGGGTAACAACGGGATACTACACTGATTCAAACGGCGTGTATCACGCATATTTGCGCAGTCCCGATGGCGCATTCGCAAATGTCGACGTCCCAACAGCGGGCACAGGCCAAGGGCAGGGAACTATTCCCTGCAGCATCAATGCGCGGGGCACAGTGCTAGGCGTTTTCATCGATGCGAACAACAACGGGCATTATTTTCTGCGCAGCTTATTCGGCAGATTCACCACCTTTGATGCTCCGGATGAAGGAGCGGGGGTGATGGGACTCAGCACGGGCGAATTACAAGATGCCTTGAGCGACGCTGGTGCCGCCATCGGCATGTTCGTTGACCTGAACTTCGTCATGCATGGGTGGCTGCGCACACCCGACGGAAAGATCACGAGAATCGATGCACCGGGCGCCGGAACTGGCGCGTGGGAAGGTACCTACGCAGTAGCGGTAAATGAGAAGGGTACTGTTTCCGGCGGTTTTGTCCCTCAGGGTAAGAGTTGGGGGAATATACAAGGCTTTGTGCGTGATGTTCACGGCACAATCACCACCTTTGCGCCTCCTCAGGGCTGGGGCAGTGTCCAGAGCAACACTATGAACGCATGGGGAGAAATCGCAGGAACATGTTGGACCTGGGACGAGAACAATGAATCTGTCGCCGCATATGCCGACCATGCTTTTTCTCGTGCCCCTAACGGCACTTATACAGTGTTTCGCCTTCCTGGCGCAGGCACAGGGAATTTTCAAGGCACCTACGCCATGGACATTAATGATCGGGGATGGATTGCGGGGACGGTCACCGACGACAACTCCGTGACCTGGAGCTATATCATGATCCCGTAGAGGATTCTCTACCGTCCGCAATGCCTTGGGGGATGTTGAAGTAACGCATAACGACTTTTGTTGCTCATGCTGAAGCCGAGCAGAGAGTTGTGGGCGCGGGTCAGAGGAGGAGTTTATGTCAAGCCAACGGGAACTTCAGAGATTGGTTATCGCGTGGACGACAGGAGTGGGATTGGCTATATTCTTGGTTTCTTTTCCGGCCATGGCCCAAAGGAACAGCGGTGATCACATCTTCCTGATCGCTTCCGGATTCCTTTGTGATTCCGGTGATTCCTCCGCGTGCCCCGCAGTCACCAAGGCCAACCAGGGCGACACCTACGAATTGAGCGGGGCGGGGATGTTCGACGCACAGAGTAAGTCGGTCAAGGCCGCCGGAACCTTCACACACAAGTCTCCCAACGGAAATGTGTTGGAGACGGGGGTGTGGCTTGCCAATGAACTGGCAAGCTTCGATTCGTACGGCGTTGCGCCGAACGCGCTGCCGCGTCAGGGTATGGCGTTCGGCCCTGCCGCGATCGGTCCAAGACGCATGCTAATGGGCCGAGGCCCAATGCCGACTGGTGGGCTTGCGGTATTTCGCATCCAACTCTTGCCGATGTCTGGCCTGTCCACAACGGCAGTGTTGCAAGTGAACTGCGCCTTGGGCGACGTGCCGCGCGAACGCTCGGTGGAAGGGATTCGCCTCAAATTGGAAAGAAGCAATTCCGAATATTCGGAAGAAATAAACGGTCGCGTGATGTTCCTGGCGATGACACCGGGAATGAGCGCGCCCGTGAGGGCACCACAAGAAGAGAAGACACCAGAAAACTCGGAGCAGCCACACGATTAGGGACGAAGGCCACCCTGCGCTCTAGTCAACAGCCCGGCAGGAGAGGTGGCGAAGAGGGAGAGGTTGGCTCTGGGGATGGGGGTGCGGAGAAAGGGCTAGACGGAGTCGTCTTCCATGGCAAGGGCGAAGCCGGGGATGCTTTGACCGCCGGGGGTGCGCTCGACTTTGATGCGGATCTGGCTCTGGTCTTCGGCGCCGGATTTGCGGAGCACAACAATGGTGCTCAAGGCTTCAGTGTAAACCCGGGTGACCAGGTAGGTCTCGCCGGTGTCCAACTTCTTCCAAAGCTGCCCAATCTGAATCTTCCTCGCGCTCATCGTCGTCATTGACTGTAGATAGAGAGGGGGGAAGTGTCAACTGGGGGATAAGGGCAAGGAGGCGCAGGGGTTACACGGGGAGAAGGGAGTGAAAGAGTGCAAAAGTGAAAGAGTGGAAGAGTGCGAAAGGGGAAGAGTGAAAGAATGAGAGGGTGCGAAGGTGGGGGAGGGGGGAGGAAACCTTCCAGGAGGTAGACACATCGTAAGAAGTGAGCAAGGCCCTGAAGGGGAGAGGGGTGTATACTCCAGGAGAGAAGGGGAGGTAGAGGCATGCGGAAGCTTTCGCAGATTGCCCTGGGATTCGTATTGGCCGGGAGCCTCGCGGTGTGGCCTGCCCTGGCCGGAGCACAGAGCCAGACTCCGGCACCAACCAGCTCACCACAGGCCCAACCGCAGAACCCTTGCGCGAACCCACCGGCGCAGACGACGCAAACGCAGCAGACTCCCCAGAACCCGGCGCCGCAGCCAGCCAACAGTCAGGGCTGCCAAGACCAGACGAGCGCGCAGCCGGCGCAGGCTCCCGCGGCGGAGCAGCAGAATACGGATCAGAACGAGCCGCCGAAGAAGACGGTGCACCCCAAGAATTCGAAGGAAGACGTGGACGCCATCGGCAACCGGAACGTCGGGAAGGGCGTGAACTTCTACTCGTTGGAGAAAGAGATAGCGCTGGGGAAGCAACTGGCGCAGGAAGTGGAACGGACGTCGAAGATGATAGATGACCCGGTGGTCACGGAATACGTGAACCGCGTGGGGCAGAATTTGGTGAGGAACTCGGATGCGCAGGTGCCATTCACGATCAAGGTGATCGATTCGGACGTGGTGAATGCGTTCGCGCTGCCCGGTGGATTTTTCTACGTGAACAGCGGGCTGATTCTAAGGGCGCAGGAAGAATCGGAACTCGCCGGAGTGATGGCGCACGAGATTTCGCACGTAACTTTGCGGCACGGCACGAAGCAAGCCACGAAGGCGGACATCATCCAGATTGCGGCGATGGCGGCGATGATTGTGATGCCGTATGGCTGGGCCGGATACGGGATGTATGAAGGCATGAACCTAGCCATCCCGCTGACGTTCTTGAAGTTTTCGCGCGACGCGGAGAAGGAAGCGGACTTCTTCGGTGTTCAGTATATGTATAAGGCCGGGTACGACCCGAACTCGTACGTGACCTTCTTTGAGCGAATCCAGGCGGATGAGAAGCGCCGGCCGGGAAGCATCCCGAAGATGTTCTCGACGCACCCGCCGACACCGGAGCGGATCGCGGAAACGCAGAAGGAAATTGCGCGGATCCTCCCGGAGAAGGACGAATATATTGTTACGACGTCGGAGTTTGACCAGGTAAAGGCGCGGCTGCGGAATGTGATGTTCGCCCGGAAGGTGCAGGATAATGCGACGGGCAAGCCGACACTGCGCACGAAGACCGAACAGACAGACAAGAATAAGCAGGGCAAGGGTCAGGCAGACCCGAGCACTTCGGACGACGACCGGCCGACACTGAAGAGGCGGCCAGACTCGGATCCTAGTTCACCTTGACATAAAGGAAGAGAGAAGAGAACCTCCAAGAAAGAGTGAGAAGGGGCGATCCTGTGAGGCAGGGTCGCCCCTTTTGCATTGGCGACAGTTCTTCTACGGAGAGAGCAGTTCCCTGCCGACGGACGGATCGCGCGGAGGATGCTTCAGGCTAGGCGCCGTGCGGCTTGAAGCGGAACTGGTAGGTGCGGGACTTGTTTTCGTGAGTGCGGCGCGGATCCAGTTTTGATGGCGCCTGGAACTTGGACTTTTGCGTGGATTGCATTTTCCAGGGCCGAGTGACTTGAGGGTGGCGTGGCTTGTCCATAGCAACCTCCCTTAACGAGAGTGTACTCCCGGGAGGAGTGCAAGGGAATGGTTGGGTGAAGCGCCAGGGATGTAGAGTTCAAGGTTGAGTTGAGGTGGTCGTAGGCGGGGAGGCGGCCGGCTGGGGATTCTTGACGTAAGTTTCGAGCCAGGTGTTCATCTCCCACAACATGTGGAGCACAGACTCGCGCGCAGCATAGCCGTGCGACTCGAGGGGGAGAAGCACGAAGCGAACTGTCCCTCCGTGACCCTTGATGGCACTGAAGAGGCGCTCACTCTGGAAAGGCCAAGTGCCGGTGTTGTTGTCGGCTTCGCCGTGAATGAGAAGAAGCGGCGATTTGATTTTGTCGGCGAAGGAGAACGGCGACATCTTGTAATAGACCTCGGGTGCTTGCCAATAGGTGCGGTCCTCGTTCTGAAATCCGAAAGGAGTGAGCGTGCGGTTGTAGGCGCCGCTGCGGGCGATGCCGGCCTTGAAGAAATCGGAGTGGGCGAGGAGATTCACGGTCATAAAGGCGCCGTAGGAATGGCCCATGACGCCGACGCGCTTGGGATCAACGAAGCCGAGGCGGGCGCCTTCCTCGATAGCCGCTTTGGCGCTGGCGACAAGCTGATCCACGTAAGTGTCGTTGGGCTCGGTCTGGCCTTCGCCAACGATGGGAATGGTGGCGCTTTCGAGAATCGCGTAGCCCATGGCGGCAAACGGAACGGGGGAGCCCCAGTAAAGAAAGGGGAATTCGTAGGGTGAGCCGGTGATTTGGCCCGCGGCAGATTTGGTTTTGTACTCGACGGGATAGGCTTCGAGCAAAGTAGGGAGCGGACCAGATTTCGGATCATAGCCGGGAGGAAGGTAGAGATTGGCGCTGAGTTCGACGCCGTCGGCGCGCTTGTACTTGAGCATTTGCTTTTTCGGAAGAGGAGCATTGCCGTAGGGATTGGGGAAGGACGTAGCTTGGGCCAGAGTACTTTTCGCGAGATCCTTGATGAAGTAGTTCGGGCTCTGCTCGACCGATTCCCTGCGAATCAAGAGCGTGGGCGTGGAGGGGTTCAAAACGGCGGAGGCTGCCTCCAAGAACGGCGCGGCTGATTGCCAGAGACGCTTTGTGGCGCCGTCGGCGACACTGACTGCGGAGACAAAAGGCTGATCGCCATCGGGCGAGGCACCGCGGCCGTGGAAAAAGATGGCACGCGCATCTGGAGTGGTTTCCGCAACGTACTTGCCAGCAGGATTCATGATTTCAAACGGCTGGCCGGGATCGTGATACCTGTCCTCGAAGGAACCCTCAAACAAGGTGACGGGCGGAGTGGGAGCAGAAGCAGAGGGCGCAACGGCGAGGATGATGCGCTTGCGGTCCTTCCAGCGGGACTCCTCGATCACGGCGAGATGGTCGCTGGACCACGCCACGCTGCGGTAGCGCAAGGGGAGATCGGCGAACTTGCGCTGCGCGTTGGGAGAGGCGGAAGCGAAAGGACCATCGAGAAGAAAGAGAGAATCACGGATAGGAGCTTCCTTTCGTGGATCGCCGCCATCTTGAGCTTCGACCCAGAAAACAGTAGAAGGAGCATCGCTGCGCCAACCGTAATCGCGCGGACCGGTGGGGACGGCGTCGTGAACGTTGGGAATGCTGTCTTCCAGAGGTTTATCAACGAGTTGCTTTTCCGCGCCAGTCTTGAGATTTGTCACGGTGACGCGTTCGGGGAAAAATTCGAAAGGAAGCAGGTACGAGTAAGGATGGTGATGCTCAACGATGAGGGCGTATTGGGCATTAGGCGAGGGTGAAGCTTCAAGGATGACACCAGGCTTGCCGACAGGCTTGGCGGGACCGCTGAGACGTACGAGTTCCACTTGCGCTGTGGCGTAGTAGTCGAAGATGCGCTCGTCTTCCGGACTTTTCAACAAATCCTGATACGTAGGGCCGGGAGTGACACGGCCAAGATTCTGCTGGATGACCGGGCCAGTGGGAACTTCGCTGCGATGAGGCGCGGCACCGCGATTGTTCAGGACGGCCTTGCAGAGAAGGCTCTGACTATCGCTCAACCAATCGCAGGGCGAACCAAAAACGCCATTCAGGGCGAGGCCTGGAATCTTGCTCGCCTTCGCGGTGGCGACGTCGACGATCCAGAGGCTGAGGCCTGCATCCGCTCCGGTGTCGGTGACGTTGACGAAAGAGACTTTATGGCCGTCGGGCGACCAATCGGCGTAGCGGATTTTCGCGCCGGAGGGCAATGCAGTGACGGGAGTTTCGGCGCCGTCGGGCAGCGCTTTGAGGTGGATAGAGGTGAAGTAGCGTCCGCGACTGGGGCCGTTGGTGCGCGGATTGAAACGCAAACCGGCGAGGCGGAGTTCCGGTTGGGCGAGATCGGCGATCGTGGGGAACCCAGAGATAATCCCGATGAGAAGCATTTTCTTGCCCGAAGAATCGGGGGGAGAGACTTCGACGTAGGGAGTGGGAAGAGTATCCACAAGAGCGACGATGGGTTTGGGCGGCTGTTGATAGTTCAAGTTGGTTTGAGCGAGAAGAGGGGAGGTGAACGAGGAGAAAAGCAGAATCAAGGAGCAAGCGAACAGCCGGGAGAAATGATGGCGAGGTGTCATAAGGAAAGACCTACTTTCTGAACAAAGTTGAAGAGATTTTCAAGGCGGCATTTTCGCTCGGAAGAGAGGGACAGGCAACAGGTAATTCTGGGGAGTGGCCTGGACGTTCATCGCGCAGGTGCAAAGGGAGGAGGCAGAGGTGTGAGAAGAGCGAACCCAAGACCCAGGTTCTGGACTGCGAACCTGGGGCACCCGCGCGCAATGGAGAGTACTGGCGTAAAAGCCAGCGCTACATGAAGGACGGAGAGGGCTAGCGGTGGCCGGCTTTTTGGTGCTCTTCGGGGGCGGCGGAGATGCCCATACGGCGGAGTTCTTCAGAATAGTATTTGCGGAAGAGGACGTCCCACTCCTCGCTGCCTTCGAGGATTTCTTTTTTCTGGGAAGTGATGCGCTTGCGGACTTCGACTTCGACCTTTTCCTCTTCCTTGAGGACGTTGGTCATGGTCTGAACCATGTGCTGGCGGATGGTGTCGCGGTCCTCGACGAACTCGACTTCATCGCTTTGCACCAGGAGCTCGACGACCTGATGGGAGATGCGGACAATTTTTTCGCGGCTCAATCGCATGGTTCGGTGTGGCCCTCTTCCCTTCTCTCCTAGCGCAAGATGAGTTTGCGGTCGCGGGCGATCTGGCCCTTCACTTTCTTGAACATTT
>DASPTY010000169.1:0-5029 GCA_035623175.1 Candidatus Limnocylindrales bacterium
CGGCAGCCTTTTCCCCTTCGGCGCCGTTCTTCTGCCCGTTTTTGCCGTTTACTTCCTCTTCGGGAATCAGGAACTTTGTCGGCTTCGAGAGCACCATAGCCAGGTGCGCGGAGATCGCTTCGCCCTCACGGTCCGGGTCACCCGCAAGGTACACAGCCTCGGCGGACCGAGCCGCTTTTCTCAGATCGTTGATGACCTTTCCTTTGCCCGGAATCACCTGGAGCGTTGGCTCGAAGATCTTCGGGTCCTCGAGGGAAACCGGCTTCAGCGGAGGTTTGGGGGCCGCCTTCTTTCCCTTCTTGCGCTTCTTTCTCTTCTTGATCTCTTCTTCTTCGATGGGCAGGCGGATTCCAATCGTCTTCGTCGGCAAGTCCATCACGTGGCCAATCGACGCTTTGACTGTGTAGTTCTTCCCCAGATATTTGTTAATCGTCTTCGCCTTCGCCGGCGACTCGACGATGACCAGTGAACGTGCCATGATTTCCTTTGTAACCTTAGTTCTTACCGCTGGAAGGGCTAGCAGGGCGGCGTGTGTCCTTCTCGCTACCTTTTTTGACGCAGTCTCACGCGGCTATCCCACAGCTTCCTGACGCGATTTGGCATCCTTACAGATGCTCCCCAGTGCATCAGAGGTACCTCTTCCCCTCTCACAACAGAACCTTGCTGAACAGTTTCCCCGGCATTTGCCGTATGATGCCTTTCATCTCCAACTCAAAAAGCGTAGCCAGAACTTCGCTGGAATTCAACCCACTCGTTTCGACGATGTCATCAATGTGCCTCGGCTCCTCCGCGCTCAACAGCTCGTAAATCTTTTTTTCTGTTGGACTTAGACCGTCCGCGGCAAGCCGATTCCGCTGCTCCGATTCCAGTGCCTCCGCCTGCACCAACGCCGCCCTCACCGGGGTGGGCAGCTCCTCAATCACGTCTTCCGCGCAGGTCACGAGTTTCGCTCCTTGCTTGATGAGCTGGTTTGGCGCAAAGCTCACTTCCTGGGTCACGTTGCCCGGAACGCCAAAAACTTCCCGCCCATACTCCATAGCCAGTCGCGCGGTGATGAGCGAGCCGCTGTACTGTTTCCCCTCCACGATCACCACCCCGAGCGGCATCCCGGCGATGATGCGGTTCCGAACAGGAAAATTTTCCGGCGCGGGATGCGAGCCGATGGGCAGTTCGCTGATAAGTGCCCCGTGCTCCAGGACCTTCTCGTACAGCTTCTTGTTCTCCTTCGGATAGCAGACATCGATTCCCGTGCCGAGCACTCCGATGGCGCGGCCTCCGACCGAGGTCGCGCCCTCATGAGCGATTGCGTCCACGCCGCGCGCCAGGCCGCTGATGATGGCCAGCCCGCGCTTCGCCAGGTCCCTGCCCATGCGCTCGGCCATCTGCGTGCCGTAGACCGTGGGCCTGCGGGTACCGACAATGCTAAGGCTCGGCGAATTCAAGACGGTGGCATCCCCGCGAACGTAAAGGAGAACTGGCGGATCGTAGATTTGCAGCAGGGCCTTGGGATACTCCGTCTCGGTCCAATTCATAATCCGGCATCCGATGCGCCGGACGGCGTCCAATTCTTTTTCCGCGCGCCAGAACGTCTGCTTCTTGAAAATGGCTTGGGCCACTGGCGCGGGCAGGTTGCATCCTTCGAGGGCAGTCAAGCTGGCGCGGAAGACCCCATCGGGGGCGCCAAATTCGCGCAATAACCGTGCGGACAGCCGGGCCGCAAGGCCCGGAGTCATGGTCAGCGCCAGCCACGAGAGGGAAGCTTCCGGCTGCATCGTCCTTCGAGCCTATTGTTATAGTAACTCAAATGTCAAGTTCATCTATATGGACCTAGCCGGAGCACTGCTTGGTTTGACACCAAGTGGTATGATTTTGTTCTTCCAGTTCGCTCCAGTTAAGGAGTCTCTCCCGTGCGGTTCACCCTTCTTCCCATCCGATTGGTTGTGTTCTCGTTGCTCGCGCTTGTTCTAGTCTCTTGTAACTCCTCAGGCAGCGGCAGTGGCGGCTCGTTCAGCATATCGCTGTCCACCTCCATGCTCTTGGCCCCCCAGGACGGCACGCCGGCTTCCGTCTCCGTCGCCGTAACTGGCACGAGCGCTTCCGTCACCCTGTCCGCGGGTGGAGTCCCCAGCGGAGTCAGCGTTACATACAAACAACCAGGAACGACAGGAGCCGGCGGCGTCGCGTTCATTGCTTCCCCCTCCGCGGCCGCGGGTACCTACAGCATTGACATCAATGCCAACGACGGCAACCGGGCTGCCGCTCCCCAATCCCTCACACTAGTGGTCGCGGTCGCCACGGTGGTTTCTACTACCACCGATACTACGCTCGGAATCAACGGCCAGCTGAAGCAATTCATGTCCACGTCGTTTCAGCCGGCGGAATGGGATTACACCTACTTCTCGGGGAAGGCCACCGAACCCGCGCAACTGAACACGCTCGGCCCGCAACATATCCGCCTGCAGGGTATTTCCGATGCGGTTCCGTGGAGAACCAATTCAAATCCGCAGGCAGCAGGCGATTGGGATTTCACCGAGCTTGACGCCATCGTGCAGCCGGTCCTCTCCGTAGCGGACCACAGCCCCGAATTCCAGATTGCCGTCGCGCCTCCGTTCCTCGAAAATTCCAGCGGTGAGTTTAACTTCAACAGCCCAAATCTCCAGACATTTGTCTCGTACTGCCAGTATCTGGTGCGCTATTACAACACGGGAGGGTTCGACTGGGGCGGCCAACATTTCCAGTCCCCGAGCCCGTACCCCATCACATGGTGGGGCATTTTCAACGAGTACAACATCAATGGTCTTACGCCTGCGGAATACGTCCAGATGTACAACGCCGTGGTTCCCGCGATGCTTACCGTGGATCCCACGATCAAAATCTCGGCTTTGGAACTTTCCGATTACGACTACGAGAACGGTGACCCACGCAACAACTTACCCACGTTCGTCGCTCCCGTTGCTTCCAGCGGTGTCAACGCCCAAGTTGACGTAGCTTCGACGCACTTCTACTCCTCCTGCAACCAAAATGACACGGACACGATGATTTTTGCGACGGTCCCCGGCTTTGTCACCGACCTGAAGTATTTCGAGACAGAATTCGCGTTGCGGCCCGATCTGGGAAACGTGGCGATTTGGGTGACGGAAAACAACGTCAACGCCGATTATTCGAATGCGAATGGCAATAGCACGTGCAACCCCGGCCAGAAATTTGTCCCGGACCAACGTGGCACCAGCGCGTTCTTCGCGGCGTGGAGGCCGTATGTGTACTCGCAGTTTGCCAAAGCCGGGAATCAGGCGCTATTTCACTGGGATTACGATGCCGACGTGCAATATGGCGAAGTGGACTACAACACGGGAAACAAATACCTCTCCTATTGGGTGGATTACACGCTTGGCCAAATGTTTCCCGTCACCGCCGCCTCCTGGCCCGCCATTCTGGCGATGACGTCCACGGAGTCGTCGTCCGCCAACCCCACAACGGAAGCTCTTGCCACCAAGAATCTCGACGGTTCTTTCGTGATCATGATCACAAACCGCGCTGTTCATTCCAGTTCGGACAACAATGGGACTGGCGACCCGCGGACGGTGGTGATCGACGTTTCGGCGCTCGGCAACTACACTTCGGTCTCCGAACTTTTCCTGCAGGCGAACACGGACGTCACCAACGGCCCGCAACCCCAGAGCCTCACGCCGGCTCCGCTCCTTTCCGTTACGCTCAACGGTTACGGCACCGCGTTCCTGGTGATCAAGCCCTGAGTGTGCGGGCTGGGCGGGATGTGGCGGCTGCATCCCCTGGTCGCGATTCACATATTTTCTCTCGCTGCCCCGTGGTACTATCGGGCCGCCCATTTCCTCTCCGCAGTTCAGCCTTGTCTTCTCTGGAGGATTAAATGAAAAAGCTCGTTCCTGTAGCTCTCGGTGTTTCCCTGCTTCTTTTGGTGGCCGCCGTGATCGCGGCTCAGGCACCTGGCCCTCCCCAACCGGGACCGGAGCATGAAAAGATGGCGTACTTCGTTGGGAAATGGACGTCCGAAGGGGAGCTGAAGCCGAGCGCCTTTGCTCCGGGCGGCAAGTTCACGTTCACGGAAACTTGCGATTGGATGCCGGGCAAATTTGCTGTGCTGTGCAACTCCGAAGGGACCATGATGGGCATTGCGATCAAGGGCGTGAGCATCATGAGTTACGACATGGGTGAAAATTCCTACATCTACTTCGAGAGCAACAGCATCGGCCAGAACAGCTACTCGCACGGGACTGTCGCCGGCGACACATGGACCTGGACCAGTGAAAGCAAGATGAATGGGATGAATCTCCACTCCCGCTTTACCGTAAAACAGGTCTCACCCGACTCCTGCAGCTACAAATTTGAACTGGGTTCCGGCTCGGACCCGCTGGTTGTGCTCATGGAAGGCAAGCAAACCCGCCAGAAATAAGCGCACTGGCATTTACCGTGATTGCGGGATGCCTGGGAATCCGGGGCGCGGAGGATTTGTCCGGCCTGTGGCCCCGGATCCTTCGCAACAGAATGGACCTACTTCATTTTTGAAGGCAGTTTCAGCCGCTTTCCAGCAATCATGAACTCGCCCATGCCAAGGTGGTGTATCGTGCGGGCCCACTTGGTCCGGGGATCGATCCATGCTTTCACCACCTCCAGCACGAATAGGCAGTAACTTTCCACCATTCGCGTGTCAACCACTCGGCATTCCAGGTTCGCGTAACACTCGCTGATGAGCGGCGGCATCACCTTCGTGCCCGGCAGCGCTGTCAGGCCGAACTTCTTGAGCTTGTCCACGGTTCGACCGGAACAGTTCCCGCAGGCCACAACTTTCTTCGCGAATTCAGCGGTTGGAATGTTGATCACACATTCCTTGGTCTCGCACAGGCTCTCGAAGGAATAATTCCGGTTGCTGACGACGCAGCCTACCAGAGGCGGCTCAAAATCCATCATCAGATGCCAGGACAAGGTCATCACGTTTGCCTTGCCGTTTCGCCGTGTGGTCAACAGCACGACGGGTCCCGGCTCGAGCAAGCCG
>DASPTY010000170.1:0-3982 GCA_035623175.1 Candidatus Limnocylindrales bacterium
GACGCGGAAGTGCGAAAAGAAGTGATTATCGTCGACGATTGTTCGACGGATGGAACGCGGCAGATTCTGGAAAACATGGCTGCGAGGCAGGAGAAGGGCGAGAGTGTCGCACCTGCGCAAGATGGCGGCGACCCCATCGCGCTTCACAATCTGCGCTTCTTCTTTCAGGAACGCAATCAGGGCAAGGGCGCGGCAATGCGGCGGGGATTTGAGCAAACCTCGGGCGATATCGTGCTGGTGCAGGATGCCGACCTGGAATATGACCCGCGCGATTATCCAGTTCTGCTAGAGCCGATCATCGACGGCCGCGCAGACGTCGTATACGGGTCGCGGTTCCTGGGCGGGCCGCAGCGCGTTCATTATTTCTGGCACTACGTGGCAAACCGCATGCTCACGCTGCTGTCCGATGTTTTTACGAACCTGAAACTGTCGGACATGGAGACCTGTTACAAGGTCTTTAGGAAGGAAGTGCTCAAAGGCATTCATTTGAAATCCAACCGGTTCGGTTTCGAGCCGGAAATCACGGCGAAAATCGCGAAGCACAATTGGCGTATTTACGAAGTGCCCATCACTTATGCGGGCCGGACGTACGAGGAAGGTAAGAAAATCACGTGGAAGGACGGCGTGCAGGCCTTGTGGTGCATCATTCGCTACAAATTCGGTGATTAGGCTGAAGCCCGTGCATCATCGTCGTAGCCGCGAGGATGTTTTTGCCTCCACGCCCACGCCGACTGAATAATCTCTTCGAGCGAAGAGTGTTTTGCTTCCCAGCCTAGCGTGTTCTTCAGCTTTTCTTTGCTCGCGACCAAAACCGCCGGATCGCCGGGACGGCGCGGGCCGAGCTCACGGGGAATTTTTCTTCCTGTGATTTTCTCGGCAGCATCGATCACTTCAAGAATGGAAAAGCCGCGGCTGTTGCCCACGTTGAACGCCTCACCGGAGACGCGCTCGATCTCCTCAAGCGCGCGCACGTGTGAATCCGCGATGTCCAGAATGTGGATGTAATCGCGCACGCAGGTGCCGTCTGGCGTCGGATAGTCCGTTCCAAAAACATCGACGAAGGGCAAGAGTCCGGAGGCTGCGTCCAAGACCCGGGGGATTAGATGGGTTTCGGTACGATGGTGCTCCCCGCGCTCCGCAGAAGCACCCGCAGCGTTGAAGTAGCGTAAACAGACGTAATGCAGCCCGGTATAAGCCTTGTAATCGGCGAGAATTCCTTCAAAAACCAGCTTGGACTTTCCGTAAGGATTAATGGGCGCTTTCGGATGATCCTCCGGGATAGGAACTTTGTGTGGCTCGCCGTAAGTCGCCGCCGTCGAGGAGAAAATGAACTTGCGCACGCCGTGGCGCGTCATGGCATCCAGAAGATTTACACCGCAAGCCACATTGGTAGCGTAGAAAATGCTTGGCTCGCGAACCGATTTGGCGACGAGCGCTTCCGCCGCGAAATGCATGACGGCGTCGATTTTGTGTTGAGAGAAAACGCTTTCAAGGTCTTTGCGGTTTCCGAGATCGACCTGGCAAAACTTGGCGGCGGCAGGAACAGCGGCCCCGTGCCCTTCGATCAGGCTGTCCAGCGCGATGACTTTCATGCCGCGCTTCAGCAAGACTTCTGCGCAAATGCTGCCGATATAGCCGGCGGCCCCCGTGACGAGAATATTCACTTGTTTCGGCCTCCCTCAGACAACAACGATTCAGCCAAAGCGGCAAACTTTAAGGATACCTCAGGATAGTGCGGAGAAATCCGAGCAATTACCCGATTGGACGACTCGATGTGATCAGGCCTGAGACAACCGTCGCTGGAACGTCAGAAGAATCAAATCCGCGCGGCGGCGTACGCCAAACTTGTTCAGCAAGTTGGAAACGTGAAACTTTACGGTGCGCTCGGCAATGTTGAGCTTGTTGGCGATCTCTTTGTTGGAGAGATTTTCAAGCAAAGAATCGAGCACTTCCTGCTCGCGCCGGCTCAGATTCGTCACCGAATCTGTTTTCAGCCTGCGGCCCTGGCCCGTCAGGATGGAATCCACGAAGCCGGAAAGCAATTGGCGCGGAACCCAGAATCCGCCGTTGGCCACGAGCGGCAAAGCGCGAATCAACTGGTCTCGCGCCTCGACGTAAGTCAAAAGCCCTTTGACGCCAAGCCGCAGCAGCGAAAAACTGTTCGTTTCATTGTGCTGCTCGCCTACCACGATCAGCCGCGACTCCGGGTAACGTTCCATGATGTTCGTGAGCAACGCCCCGGTGGCGGGTTTGGCCGCATGCGCGTCAATTACGTAGACTTGCGCTTTGGGCGGCTCCAAATTTCGCAGGTCCGGCGCCAGCACCGACTCCAGTTGTTGCCCAACGACCTTGAACGGCGCCTTCGCCAAAATGCGCTCAAACTCGCTCAACACCAGCGGGTGAGGCGAGAGGATGCAAACCGTCAGTTTTGAGGACGCTCGTTTTGTAGTCACTATTTGTCAGCCTAGAGAAAACTGGCCAAAGGGGCAAGGCCCTTTGGCGGGCCTGTTCACGAATTGTTACTGACACCTACGGTGCATTTCCCCTGGGTGCTACCTTCAGCAAAATCTCGACAATCCGCTGGGCTGCCTGGCCGTCCCACATTGGTGGAATGCGCCCTGCTTTTCCTTTCCCCGCTAATGTTTCCCTTGCTGCGGCCACAATCTTAGCAGGATCTGTCCCAACGAGCAGGTTTGTTCCTTGGGTGATAGTCACCGGACGCTCCGTATTCTCGCGCAGAGTCAGGCACGGCACGCCTAACGCCGTGGTTTCCTCCTGAATGCCCCCCGAATCGGTCAGCACCAGCGTCGCTTTGCTCAGCAGGCAAAGAAAATCCAAGTAACCTACCGGCGAAATCAATCGCAATTGCGGGTGATGCCGCATCCCTCCTTGCGTCAGCCGTTGCTGTGTCCTTGGGTGCACCGGGAAGATCACCGGCATCTCCGCCGCCACCGCATCAATAGCCCCGAGCAATTGGCTCAGTTTCTCAATAGAATCCACATTGGACGGCCGGTGCAGCGTCAGCACGCCAAATCGGCGCCAGCCCACACCGTTTTTCAACCCGAGTTCGTCCCCTATCGAAGATTGCTGCGCGACAGGCAAAAAATGGCGCAACGAATCGATCATTACGTTGCCCACCATGAAGATGCTCTCCCTCGGCCGGCCTTCTTTCAGCAGGTTCGCGATAGCGTCCTCTTCGGTAATGAACAGATAATCCGCCAGTGCATCCGTTAAGACGCGGTTAATTTCCTCCGGCATCGTTCGGTCATAGCTGCGCAGGCCTGCTTCCACGTGCGCTACGCGAATTCCCAGCTTTACCGCCGCAAGCGAAACCGCAATTGTCGAATTGACGTCGCCAACCACCAGCACAAGATCCGGTTTCCGCTCCAGAAGTACTGGCTCAACTCGCCGCAAAATCTCCGCTGTTTGCGCCGCGTGGGAACCTGACCCTACTTCGAGGTTCACGTGGGGCGCGGGAATCCCCATTTGCTTGAAAAAAATATCGGAGAGTTTTTCGTCGTAATGCTGCCCCGTGTGCACCAGGATCGCCTCAATCTCCGGGTGCCTCTGCATTTCGCGCGTCAGCGGCGCGATCTTCGGCAAATTCGGCCGCGCTCCAACGATGTTCAGGATTTTCAGGCGTGCACTCATGGCGTAATTCTTGAGTTGTCCTCAACGAGTATAACATCCGCAAATTAGGCCTTCGGCCTGCGCAATCCGCCATTCGCGCCAAAAAATCACTACTTCCCTGCTTCCGCATTCCTGCGGGTTGGCAATCTCGCGTAAACTAAAGGAGTTAGCAAAACTTGGATATCTCTGTAGTCAATCCCTTCACCGGGAAAGAGGCGGGGAGTCCTTTTTTCGAGCGCATGCGCGACCTGAACCAATCCGCCAAGGCCCTGCGAGAATTGCTCTCGCAGCGCATTCTTGTGCTCGACGGGGCTATGGGCACCATGCTGCAGCAGCGCAATCTTGCTGCTGC
>DASPTY010000171.1:0-22552 GCA_035623175.1 Candidatus Limnocylindrales bacterium
TTCTTTCTCCGCCGCTTCCAGCAATTTCCTGGCATCCACCACACCTAGCAGCGCTTTCACGCGCGGCTTTAGCAGTTTCGCTACTGCCTCGGCCCGCCGAAACGTCAGCAGCAGGCAGACTCCGGCATTGTTCAGGATGGCGCTTTGCCTTCCCGCATATTCCTCGATACGGTCCGCGCGAAAGGGTGGATAGATCGGGACGGGCGCGGCACCGGCAAGCAGAATCCCGGCATAACAAATGAAAAACTGCCGCGAGGTCGGCAGCATCAGCGAAACACGTCCGCCGGGAGGCACGCCTCGCCTTGCCAGTTCCTCAGCGCACTTCTGAGCTGCCGCGTAGAGCTCGCCAAAGGTCAGCGTGTGCGGCTGATCGCTTGGCGAATCGTCTTCCATGATGATAAGTGCCGAGCGGGTCGCGTCATGAACGCCACGATAGCGGATGACTTCCACAAGCGTCTCCGCTTTTTGCACCATGGAGTCGGCCCCCGCCTCCTGCATCTGCCGCGTCGCCACCGCGGCGCGCAGAGCGGATGTCTCTTCCACATCGTCCACAGGCGTGCCTGGCGCCTTCACGATCGCCTGAATCAACTCTTCCGGTGTGTTTGCTTCGGCGGCCAGCGAATCGGGCAGCCTGACGTCGAATGCGTTTTCGATCCGTGTCAACAACTCGACGCGCTCCAAGCTGCCGAGTCCCAAATTACGGTCCAGATTGGATTTTTCGGTGAGTTCGGGTATTACTCCGTGGCTGCCCAGCTCCTCCAGCAACTCGCGTACGACGTCCAGGACGCGCTCGCGTATGTCGGGCAGGTCCAATTGGGTAGAGGTTGTCGCCAATTTGTTCCTTCGAAGGGGACTGGCGTGAGGCTAACACGCGTCACGCGGATTTTCCATCCTCGTCCCGTGATTGAGGCTTGGTAATTGGGCCTTTAGCTCCGAATCACGCGCCTTGCTTCTTTGTCGCGTATCCCGGCGGCATGAGCGTTGTCGAGAGGTCCACTCCCGAAAGATCCGCCTTGCGGATATCTGTCTCCCGCAGAATCGCAATTCCCATGTCTGCCCCTGTGAATTTCGTACCATCCACGTGAGCATCCCGAAAATTCGCATTCCGCAGTAATGCCTTCTGAAAATTCGCATTCGTAAGGTCGCACCGGAAAAATTCAACGCCGCTTGCCTGTGCTTCAGTCAGGTTAGCCCCAGGCAGATGCGCCTCCGTCATATCTGTATTCCGCAGGTCGGCCTTTCGGAGGCGTGCTCCGGACAGATCGGCCCCTGGCAGGCGCGCCCCGCGGAGGTCGCTCCCCTCCAGGTTCGCGTTTCGCAGGATTGCCCCCGCGAAGTTCAGGCCGCTCAAATCTGTTCCGGACAAGTCCGCCCCTGTCAGATCGGCGCGCGCGCCACCCTCTTTGCTCGCCCAATAGCGCTCATGCGCCTCAAGGATCTCTGGCAGTGTCTTCCCCTTGTGCTTCACTTTGTGTGGCTTCTTCAGTCCCATTGTCCATTCTTCCCCGTATTTGCCAAATTTCTATTTTACCGAATCCGGCGCGCCGTGCGAATCATTGGTCCCCTGCCTTCCGAGCAACTCCGGCCGGTGTCGCCGGGTCTTTTCCAACGCTTTTTCCCGCCGCCATTTTGCGACTTCAGCGTGGTTGCCGCCGATCAGCACCTCCGGCACCTTCCACCCGCGATATTCCGCCGGGCGCGTGTAATGCGGAAAATCCAGCAGCGCGCCTTTTCCTGGGAGGGTGGTTGCATTCAAGCCCTCGTATTCCTGAAATGACTCATTCTGCGTGGACGCTTCGTTTCCGACTGCGCCTGGCAGCAACCGCGTCACCGCATCCACAACGATCGCCGCTGGTAGTTCTCCGCCACTCAACACATAATCTCCCACGCAAATTTCCTCGGTTGCAAGGTGCTGCGCGACGCGCTCGTCAACGCCTTCATACCGTCCGCAAATCAAAATCATGCGGTCCAGCTTTGCGTACCGTCGCGCTGTTTCTTGGGTGAAAAGCCGTCCTGCCGCGGACATCAGCAGGATCGCTGTCGTCGGCTCCGGGGAAACTCTTTTCTCCGCGTCGCCTACGCTATGGCCAAGCAGCTTTTCTACGGCGTCAAACAGTGGCTCCGGCTTCAGCACCATGCCTTCGCCGCCGCCAAACGGCCGGTCATCCACAGTGCGGTGGCGGTCTTTCGTGAACTCACGCAGGTCCTGCACATGAACGTGCACGAGGCTCGCCTCCTTCGCGCGGCGCACAATGCCATGGTCCAGCGGGCCTGCAAAGAACTCAGGGAAGATTGTAATCAGATCAAATCGCATCGCTTTGCAGTGTAATGAAGGCGAACGCTGTTGTCATGCGCGCGAGAAACGAAAAACCCAGCGCGGCACTTTGCGGCAGTACTCCTCGTACTGCTGTCCGAAAAGTCGTTTAAGCGTCGGCTCCTCGTACAACATCACAAACGAGTGAAAAGCCAGGAGCACCACGCACCCGTATATGGCAACGGACGCAGAACTGTAATATATCGCTTGCCCGAAGATCACCGACGACACGCCCACATACATCGGATTGCGGGAGAATCGGTAGAGGCCATTGGCCACCAGCACCCGCGGCGCATCGATCGGCAGCGGAGTTCCGAGTCCCTTCGAAACAAAATCCCACGCGCACCAGAAATAGATCGCTGCGCCACATGCAATGATCGCCGCGCCCGCCAAGCCTTCAGGCATAGGGAGAGCTCTATGGTGAGCTCGCAGCGCCTGTGGCAGGTACACGCCAATCGTTCCCGGCATCACCAACGTAAAAAGCAGCGTCTTCACCAGCCGCCACAGCACGCCCCTACTCCTGTATGTTCAGTTCGCTTAATCCTTCCGGTAAACTGACTTCGATCCGCCGGGCGGCCACGTCGATCCGTGTGCAGATATCTTCCGCCAGAGGCACCAAGATCTCGCCATCCGGGGCATCCACTTGCAGCAGTGGGGTCCCCGCGACACCTTCCCCTGGGAAGAACACGTCGCGTACTGTACCCAACACTCGCGGGGCCTCCTCCATGGTGCAAGCGGGAGACGCGAGTCTGGCCTCCTCCGCAGGTAATTCAAACATCGTGCAGCCAATCAGGTCCGTCACGAAATACTGCCCCGCTGGCAGCGTGACGCGCTTTTCCAATGGAGCCAGGACGTCAAGGCCGCGCAGTTTCTCTGCCTCCGAGATGCTCTCGCAATGAGCAAAGTGAAACACACCCATTCCGGGGTGATTTCGATCCAGCCAGAATTGCTGCACTCCAGCGGACCTCGGCTCCTCATTCTCCTTTTTCAGGAAGAATTCTTTAAAGTTGGCAAGGTGTTCAGGGAAGTCGGTCAACATCTCCGCGATAACTTCGCCCTTATTTCCTCGTGGCCTGATGATTCGAGCCACCTGCACCCATCGCCGTTTTGGTTCGTCGCCGTTGCTCAATCTTCTAGAATCTCAAGCGTGAAGCGCTTGTGGAGTTTCATCCCTGCGGCGCCCAGCAGGGTGCGGATCGCCTTTGCCGTCCGGCCCTGGCGCCCGATGACCTTTCCCAAGTCTTCCGGGTGAACACGCAGTTCCAGCACGGTAACCTGAGAACCTTCCACCGCTTTCACTTGTACGCCCTCGGGATGATCCACGAGCGCTCTGGCAATCTCCTCTACGAGTTCTTTCATAGGGCCCCCTGCGCGTGTGTTCAGCTTGAGGAACTACTACACGCGACCCTCCCCCCATTCGTCAGAGGACGCGCTACCAACCTGAGCTACCAGGACCTGAACTCGAGAGCGATGCCGGAACGTGAATTTGAACTGCCCCTTTTCTGACGTCCCTATGCGATTTTCTGTTGTTTGATAAAACTCCGCACCGTATCGCTTGGCTGTGCTCCCATCCCCAGCCAATACTTGACACGCTCGGAATCTAATCTGATCTCCGCGGGCTTTTTCAGCGGATCGTAAGTCCCCACCGCTTCGCGCACACGCCCATCCCGGGCTCGCGTTCTTTCAATCACCACCACGCGGTAATAGGGCTTCTTTTTCTTGCCAATTCTGGCCAAACGAATCGTCAACACTAAAGTGAATCCTCCTGGTCAATCAAACCTTTCTATTCTAGCGTGACTCCAATCTCCCCGGCAACGAGTCTTCCTCCTCCGTCATTTGGCTCTCAGGGCGAAGAAAATGCACGGCTTACCGAGAAAACTCAACGGCTCTCGACCACCGGGAGTTCCACAAAACTCTCCTGGCCGGATGCATGATACACGCGTTGCACAGCCTTCCGGTAGTCTTCCGGCTTGGCCCAGAAGATACTCGGGACGAAAGTCTGGGGATTCCGGTCATACAACGGAAACCAACTCGACTGGACCTGCACCATAATCCGGTGGCCAGGCAGAAACGCGTGATTCGCATTCGGCAGCGCAAATCGGTACAGCAACGGTTTATCGATGGGGATAGGTTTTGCCGTCTCCAGGCTTTCCCGGTAACGTCCACGGAAGATGTCTGCGGAAATCATCAACTGATATCCGCCCATATTGGGTTGACCCGCCACTTCGTCAGGGTAGAGGTCGATGAGTTTCACCACCCAATCCGAATCCGTTCCGCTCGTCGACGCCACAAGATTCGCGATGGGCTGCCCGCTAATTTTGACCGGCATGCTTAAGACTTCCGATTCAAACACAAGCACGTCCGGTCGCCCCGCCGCCTCACGCTGGTCATCCACCAGCCATTCCGACCATGTGTGGCCATCCCCGTACGCTACAGGCTGCACAGGTCTTTGACGGTATGGCACGGGTTTTGCGGGGTCGGACACGTACTCTTCAAACGTCGCGTCGCTGGGTTTCGGGGAAGAAAAGCTGAGCTTGAGTCCCGCGGATAGATAGAGCGGCTTTGCTTTCACGGTGCATCCGCTCGTACAACCCGCCGGCCAATCCGGCAGCCGCCGCCACACGTCTGTTCCTGTTTCGTATGCGGTCACTGTCGCCACGTCCGCCTTGGGCGCTCCGTCCTTCAAGTATTGCGCCAGGAATGGCCGGAGAATTACCTGCCGGAAATACAGTCCCGTGTCGGTACCAAATTTCAGCGCGCCCAGCGAGCTACAATCCTGGATCTGCTGTCCGTGAAACCACGGTCCAATGACGAGGAACACCTTATCGTTGGCTGTGTCCTTCGGCTTAATCGCCTTGTAGACCGCGGTTGCGCCGTAGATGTCTTCCTGATCCCACAACCCGTTAACCAACATCACTGGTACTTTCAGAGATTGCGCCGCGAGGATCCGATCCATCGCCTGTTCCTGCCAGAACGCGTCATAGCTCGGATGCTCTAGGATCTTTCTCCAGAATCCCATCTGTTCGAGTCCGTGCTGCCGCCCAAGCTCTCCCGCCGATCCCGCCTTCATATACTGGTCGTAGTCGTCAAAGCTGTCCGTCCACCACAGTACGTCGTTGGCGCGCGTTCCCTCCTGCTCGTAGATGTAAGGCATGTTCTGCTCTCGGAAGGCCCCGTTGTGGAACCAATCGTCGCCCTTCCACCCATCCACCATCGGATTCATCGGCACGGCCACTTTGAGCGCGGGATGCGGATTGACCAGCGCCATCAACGGCAAGAATCCGTCGTAGGAAATCCCCAGAATACCCACCCGGCCGTTGCTTTCCGGCACGTTCTTTACAAGCCATTCGATGGTGTCGTACGTGTCCGTGGAATGATCCACCGGCGTCGGATTCAGCGGGCCATGCAACGGCCTCGTCATCACATAATCGCCTTCCGACCGGTATTTCCCACGAATGTCCTGAACCACGCGGATGTAGCCGTCTTGGACAATCACGTCGTCGGCGTTGTCATACCCCTGGAGAACCAACCCAAGATGCGCGCTCGCTGCGTGGCTCGTTTGGACTTTGGCGCTATAAGGTGTTCGTGTCAGAAGGATGGGCGCGTTCTTCGCTCCTTTCGGCACCAGAATCACAGTATGCAGTCTCACCCCGTCGCGCATCGGGATCATCACGTCGCGATTTTCGTAATCGAAGCTGCTCGTCACTGGCGCCAGCTTCGACGGCGTCTCGCTCGGAAAATCTGGATACTTTGCCGGTGCTTCTTGAGCTCGGAGCGGAGCGGGGCATGTGAACAACAAAGCAAGAAGGGATGCGCCAAAAGGAGTCATTCTTCGAACAGAATTGGAACTCGTCATGAAGTCTCCCAGAAGTGGTACAACTGCGAGCTGCAACGCTCTGTGGTTCGAGTGGAAAGCGTCGCGATTATATGTCGGGATTCGGCTCGGCGCTACTGCTCGCGGGTGACGCGAGTTCTGGATTCTTTCGACGGGAAAACCGCTGCAGCATATTCAGGGCCGGCTTCGTACCTTTGAGCACACTCACCATCGGAGGGCATCTTACGAAAAGCGTGAAAGGGGTTTGGTCTGGGCCTGCTGAATCTGGTGCTGATCTGCGTGATCATCGCGCTCGCTCAACCTGTTTTGAAGACCTGCATTCCCACGGCGGGCCTGTGGTTTTGGGGCTGGCGATTCTGCCGGCTTACTGGCTCGGGGCGCAATGGGTAGAGCGCCGTATTGAACAGCCGGCCTCGATGCGCTCCAATCCGGCGGACACGACCGCACAAGTAGCCGCCTGAATGTGACGACAGGTGCAGAACACCCATAAGCTGTGAAGTGAACGAAACTCCTCGACATAGCTTCAGCCCAAGCGGTTGAGCCCGTTGAACGCGGCAGCCTTGTAACATTCGGCAAGGGTGGGATAGTTGAAGACCGTGTGAATGAAGTACGTGATTTTGCCCTTAAGCAAAAGCACGGCTTGTCCGATGTGCAGCAGTTCCGCCGCGTCTTCCCCGAAGATGTGCACGCCCAGCAACTCCAGCGTCTCCCGGTGGAACAACAGCTTCAAGCGCCCATCTGTGTGTCCCGTGATCTGCCCGCGGGCAATCTCCCGGTAGTACGCCACGCCCACCTCATAAGGCACATCTTCTTCCGTCAACTGCTCCTCGGTTTTGCCAATGAAAGAGATCTGCGGAATGGTGTAAATGCCATACGGGTAGCCAGCCGGGTCTGACTCTGCAGGCAGACCAAAGGCCTTCGCGGCTGCAATTCTGCCCTGTTCCATCGAAACTGACGCCAGGCTCGGAAACCCGATCACATCACCCACGGCAAAAATGTGCTTCTGCGAAGTGCGATAGTCCGCGTCCACATTAATGCGTCCTCGATCGTCCGCTTCGACTCCTGCAGCCGACAAATTAAGTCTGTCGATGTTTCCCTGCCGGCCCACAGCGTAGAGCAACGCGTCTCCTACAATGCGCTTCTTGCTTACCAGGTTCGCCGCTACTTTTCCATCCGGCAGCTCTTCGACGCTTTCCACCTCTTCGTTCAAGCGCATCGTGGCCCGCCGGTCGCGCATGTGGTAACTCAGCGCTTCCACTACCTCTGCGTCGGCGAATTCCAGCAGCCGCGGCCGTTTTTCCACGATGATTACGCGCACACCGAGCGTGGCGAACATACAGGCGTATTCGACGCCAATCACGCCGCCTCCGACTACGATCAGGGTCTTGGGAATCGTCGGCATGTTCAGGATCTGATCGCTGTTCACGATGTTCCGGCCGTTGTTGGGAACCTTAGGATTGACCGTGGGTTTTGTTCCCACGGCAATCACCACGTATTCGGCTTCCAGTTCGTTGTAGCCGGTCGTGTTCTCGACACGGATGTGATGTGGGTCCGTGAAGGAGCCAATTCCGTGATACAGATCCACTCCGTTGCGTTTTAGTTGATCTTTCAGGACCGCCGATTCGTTCTCAATTACGCGGTTCACGCGAAAATTGAGATCGCTCATGGTGATGTTTTCTTTGACGTGGTAATTGGCACCGTAGAACATCTGGTCGTAGAACCCGGAAAGATGCAGCACTGCTTCACGCGTTGTCTTGCTCGGAATCGTGCCGGTGTTAATGCAGACGCCACCTACCACGGTCTGCTTTTCCACGACGGCGACTCGTTTCCCTACCTTTGCGCCTTGGATGGCGGCCTTCTGTCCGCCCGGGCCTGAGCCGATTACGACCAATTCATACGGTTGCATTTGCGGAATCCTGCACTTCCAGTTCGGCGGACAGAGAGGCTTCTACAGGATGGCGCCCTTCCTCATGCTGACCGCCATGATTCATCGCCAGATGCAGCCCCCTGGACATTCCCGATCCGTTAGTGGATGCATGCGCCAGCTTCATCAGATGCTCCTGGACGGAAAAGCCCTTGCTGCCCCGCCCTTTGCGCAGGCGAGTATACAATCCATCCTGTCCCAGCACCCGTCCTTTTCGCGTGTCCGCCAGGTAAGACGGCAGTATCTCCGCGCAGATCCGCTCACGCAACGTGGCATCCTTCACGGGGAACAGCACCTCGACGCGTTGATAGAGGTTTCTTGGCATCCAATCCGCGCTTCCTAAATAGACTTCAGCGTCTCCGCCATTTTCGAAATAGAAAATGCGGCTGTGCTCCAGGAATCTTCCGACGATGCTGCGCACCCGGATCCGGCTGCTGATTCCGCGCAAACCCGGCACAAGCGCGCACTGACCTCGCACAATCAGGTCAATTTCCACTCCTGCTTGAGATGCGCGGTACAGTGCGCGAATCAACGGTGGATCCACGATGGCATTGCATTTGGCGATGATGCGGGCCGGCCGCCTTCGCCGGGCGTGGCGCGCTTCCCGGTCGATCAGACCGATGCAGGTCTTCGCCATGTCTCGTGGGGCCACCATCAGCGGCTTGTAGTGCGCCTTGTCTGCGTATGCCGTCAGGAAATTGAAAACGTCGTGGACGGCAGAGGTAATCCGCTCGTCGCTCGTAAACAAGCTCAAATCCGTATAGAAGTGCGCCGTCGAGGGATTGTAATTCCCCGTGCCCAGATGGGCGTAGCGCCGGATCTTACCGTCTGGATCCTGCCTCACGATCACCGCCAACTTCGCGTGGGTCTTCAGTCCAACCAAGCCGTGGAACACCTGTACCCCCGCTTCTTCGAAGCTTCTCGCCCACCGGATGTTCGACTCCTCGTCGAAGCTCGCTTTCAATTCCACCACCACTGTTACTTCCTTTTTGTCTGCCGCTTCCAGCAGCGCCCGGGCGATGGGAGAATCCGAATTCGTGCGATAAAGGGTTTGCTTGATGGAAAGGACCCGCGCGTCATACGCCGCGGTTCGCAGAAAGTTCACCACGGCGTCGTACGAGTCATAGGGGTGATGGAGAAGAACATCCTGCCGACGCAGCGCTTCGAACAGCGAATCCGCGTCATGGCCGATGTGCACCTGCCTCGGGACAAACTTTTCGTACTTCAGGTCCGGCCGCGACGCCTCCTCGTACAAATTGAACAACCGCTGCAGATTCACTGGGCCCGCAACGCGAAACACCAACGAATCATCCAGTTCGAATTTCGAAACGAGGTGGGAAACAATCTCCGGGTGTGCTCCCGTTTCAATCTCCAGTCTTACGGCCTCGCCCTTGCGCCGTTGCGCCACTTGCGAGTCCACGGCGTCCAGAAGCGTCCGCGCCTCCTCTTCCTCCAGATAAAGATTGCTGTTCCGCGTGATGCGGAATGCGGCGGAAGCCAGAATCTCGTAGCCGCGGTACAGTTTTTCTGCGTACCGGGAGACGATGTCCTGCAAGAACACAAAATGAAGCCCGCCGTTCCCGGTAGGGACCCGGAGGATGCGCGGCAGAGCGCGCGGCACCGTCACGACGCCAAACACGGGCTTCTCCCCGGGACGTTTGCGCCGGCGCAACAGAAACGCAATGCACAGAGCCTTATTCAACACATGGGGAAACGGGTGCGAGGGATCGACGGTGACGGGCGTCAGCATCGGATACGCCCGCCGGTCATAGAATGTCTTCGCCACTTGGGCGGCCTTGCTGTTGAGCTGATCCACGGAAAGCACGCGGATTTGATGCTTGGCCAGCGCCGGCAGGAGCTCGTCATTCCAACATTTGTATTGATCTCGCACGAACCTGTGCATCGAGTGGGAAATGCGTTCCAACTCTTCTGTGGGCGTCAACCCGTCCGGGCTTACGGACTGCGAGCCATGTTCGATCTTCTGCAGAAAGCTGGAGACGCGGATCTCCACGAACTCGTCCAGGTTGTTTGCCGTGATCGCCAGGAACCGGACACGTTCGAGCAGAGGATTTCCGGGGTCGCGTGCCTCTTCGAGCACACGCTGATTGAACGCCAGCCATTGCACGTGGCGGTTCAGATAAAGCCGCGGATTATCCAATTTTGTGCGCGTCATAGAAAGTCCAAGGGGAGTGTCGAGGAATAGCTCAGTCGTGTTACGCGCAGGTAAACGCCCCGGGCCGGTGGTATGCTGGCTCAGTTCCGGGAGGCACGGTGCGGGTTTTTCTCGCTTGTTCGATTGGCATTCTTTCGTTCTTTGCGGCCAGTTTTCCCACCGCTTACTCACAGAAGAAGGACGCCCTGGAAAAACAAATCGATTCGCTCTTTTCCGGGGTCACCCAGCCTGGTGCTCCTGGCCTTGCCGTGCTGGTGAAGAAGGACGGAAAGACACTCTTCAAAAAGGGCTACGGTGTACGTGAACTTCGCTCGTTTGCGGAGAATGACCCCGAAACCAACTTTCGGTTGGCCTCTTTCACCAAACAATTCACCGCCATGGCCATAATGCTTCTGGTCCACGATGGCAGACTGCACTATACAGATCGGTTGACCGACATTTTCCCCACGTTTCCCATCTACGGAAAACCCATCACTATCCGCCATCTCCTGACACATACCTCCGGCCTCCCCGACTATGAAGTCTTGATGGAGCAGGAGGAAAAAGCCAAGGGGCCGATCTGGTCGCAAGAACAGCAGATCCAGGATTCTGAGGTCCTTGCGCTACTGGAACACCAATCGTCCGGAAAATTCGCTCCCGGCACGAGTTGGGCTTACAGCAATTCAGGCTACGTGGTCCTCGGCCTTGCCGTCGCCAAAGTTTCTGGCATGCCGTACCGTGACTTTCTCCAAAAGCACATCTTCGTACCCGTCGGCATGAAGCATTCGATCATCTTCCAGAGAGGGATCAACGAGATCAGCAATCGGGCCTTTGGCCACTCCAAAGAAAAAGTCCAGTTCGTCGAAACCGACCAGAGTTCGACATCGGCTACGCTTGGCGACGGCGGCGTGTATTCGAATCTTGAGGACCTGGCGAAATGGGATGAAGCGCTGCAGAAACACTCGTTGCTCAGCGAAGCCGATATAGCGCCTGCGTTGACACCGGTGAAACTGGCTGACGGTTCTGAACCACACTGGCCCGCGCAGCCCGACGACGATAATCTTGCCCCGGGCAAACCCGTCTCCTACAGCTTCGGCTGGTTTTTGGATCCGTACAAAAATCACCCGCGGATGTGGCATTCGGGCAGCACCATGGGCTTTCGCACCGTAATCCAGCGATTCCCGTTGCACGCCCTGACCGTCATAATCCTGGCCAATCGCACCGATCTCGATCCTAAAGCGCTTGCGGAAAAAATCGCGGACCTGACTCTGCCCGCTGATCCCTCAAACACGCACTAACAATTCGCTTTTGCCCGAAGGCCTTCCGATGGATAATTCGCCATCATGAACCAGGTTGTTTGCCAGGAATGTTCCCGCAACCTGTCTGCTAAGGAAGCCTACGAGCTAAATGAGAAAGTCCTATGCGGTTCCTGCGCCAAAGCTGCAGTGGACCGCGCAAAGGCAGGGGGGCAGCCCGCTCAAGTCACGCGCTACGTGGACAAGTCCATCTGCGCGCGTTGCAACACCTACATCGGCGAGGGTGGCGGCGTGGCTGCAGGACCCGTGAGGCTTTGTCTGCCTTGTTCCGAGTTGGTGCAGAATTGGCCTTACCCGCAATGGCTCAAACTCAGTCTCATTGGCCTGCTGTTGTTGCTCGTGTTCGCTCTTTTCCATGGCCGGAATTATTTCCAGGCGGGAAAGGATCTGTATCGAGGCGAGCAATTGGTCGAACAGGGAGAGTACCAGAAGGCGCTTCCGTACCTGAGGGAAGCTCTGAAAATCG
The DNA here is from genome assembly GCA_035623175.1 of Candidatus Limnocylindrales bacterium. GTDB lineage: Bacteria > Acidobacteriota > Terriglobia > Acidiferrales > UBA7541 > Acidiferrum. The sequence goes on from DASPTY010000171.1 coordinate 12,008, forward strand.
CACCGAACTCGGACAAGGGTGCGTTGTTGACAGCGAAGACCGCGCTACTGATTGGCGATGTGGAGACCGCGGCCAAGGCCCTGATGGGCCACGAAGGTGGCAGATTCGAAAACGCCGACAAACCGGAGTTCCGGGAAGTGGATGATCTTTGGAAGAAGGCAAACTCCGCTCTGGAGCAGTTGGGTAAAGCCGCCAAACTCGAAGAGCAGGATGGCAACGAAGTCGCGGCCGCAAAGCTTGCCCACGGCGCCGCAGCCTTGTACCCGCAACTGCTGCACGTTGACATCGTGGTGGATGAATACGACGAAGGCGTGGCCTTTGTGAACAAAGACTACGATACCTATTTGTCTCTCGCGGAGAAGGACTGGAAACTGTGGCCAACGGGTGGCACCGCCTCCATGTTGTCCAGCGCACTTGCCTGCAAATACGCCGTCTCGGGGGTTGTGTCCTATCGCCAGCGATCCGAGGAGATGCTGTCGAAGGCCAAGGAACTGTCCCAGGGGAATAAAGAAAGTCTGGACAGACTGGCGGAATTCGAGGAACGAAACCACTACCGTCTGGAGTCCCGCGAGATCATCAATAAAACGGAATATGACCGAAGATTCCGCGGCGGAAAGAACTCTGCGAAGTGAGGTGCGCTAGAAATGTTCTTCATCCCTGGGCAAGTCATTTCAGCGCTGACGTTTCCGGGCGTGATTGTTCACGAAGCTGCTCACCTCTTCTTCTGCAAGTTGTTTCGGCTGAGAGTATTCAACGTGTGCTTCTTCCGCTTCGGCAATCCTGCCGGCTACGTGATTCACGAGAATTCCGAGAATTTCACGGCGCAGTTCTTCGTCAGCATGGGCCCGTTCGTCGTAAACACTGTCCTTTGCGTGATTTTCTGCACCGCGGCTTTCCTCCCGGTCTGGGAACTCAAGGTGACTGACCCGCTCGCTTATTTCTTCTATTGGCTCGGCCTTTCCATCGGCATGCACGCCTTCCCCTCAACAACGGATCTCTCCCACTTGTGGAAAGCCGCTCCGGCCCTCGCGAAAAAAGGAAACTTGTTGGCGATCGTGAGCCTGCCACTCAGCGCCGTACTTGTTGTGTTGAATTATGGCCGCGTGATCTGGGCCGATTTGGGTTACGGAATTGCCGTTGGAGTTCTGGGGCCCATCGCCATCTTCCGTGCCTTCGCGCGCTTCTAGGACCGAGGATCAGCCGAGTCCGGCAAGTTTGCCGAGGCCCTTCATCTTGGCGCGCGCGGCCATGGAGCCGTACTGCTTCATCATTTGCCGCATCTGCAGGTATTGCTTGAGCACCTGATTCACGTCCTGCACCGTCGTGCCGCTGCCCCTGGCGATGCGCTTCCGGCGTTTGCCGTCAATAACGTTGTGGTCGCGCCGCTCCTCGTTCGTCATCGAATTGATGATCGCTTCGACCTGTTTCAGCTTCTTCTCGTCCACCGAAGCGTCCTTCGGCAGATTCTGCAGCGGCCCCACTTTCGGCAGCATGTCCACGATTTGTTCGAGCGGCCCCATCTTGCGGATCTGCCGCAACTGGTCGCGGAAATCCTCCAGCGTGAACTCTTCCTTGCGCAGCTTGCGCTCCAGCTCGAGCGCCGCCTTTTTATCAAACGCCGATTCCGCCCGCTCGATCAGCGAAAGAATGTCGCCCATGCCTAACACGCGCGACACAATGCGCTCTGGATAGAATCCTTCGAGCGCGTCGTATTTCTCGCCCACGCCCACGAATTTCACCGGTGCGCCGGAGACCTTGCTGATCGAAAGCGCCGCGCCGCCTCGCGCATCGCCGTCGAGCTTCGTCAGGATTACACCGGTCAGCCCCAGCCGCTTATGAAACTCTCCCGCGGACCGCACCGCGTCCTGCCCGATCATGGCGTCGGCGATGAACAGAATCTCACTTGGTTGCAGCTCCTTCTTCAGCATCGAGAGCTCATTCATTAGCTCATCGTCAATGTGCAAGCGGCCTGCCGTATCCACCAGGATCACGTCGCTCGCGGAGAGTTTCGCTTCCTTGATCGCTCCGCGCACAATTTCCAGCGGCTTGTCAGTGCCCGCTCCCGGCCATAAGGCGGCGCCAATCGCCTTCGCCACCTGGCTCAACTGTTCGCGCGCCGCGGGACGGTACACGTCGGTGGAAACCACAATGGGCCGGTGCCCATGCTGCGACAGCCACTTTGCCAACTTGCCCGTGGTGGTGGTCTTGCCGGAACCTTGCAGGCCCACAATCAACCAGACTGACGGCGGGCGCGATGCAAACAATGGCTTGGCATGTTTGCCGAGAAGATTCAGTAACTCATCCCGAACAATCTTCACGACTTGCTGGTCCGGCGAAAGCTGCAACATCACTTCCGTGCCCAGGGCCTTCGCGCGGATGTTCGCGAGCAGCTCATCCGCTACGCCAACGTTGACGTCGCCTTCGAGCAGCGCTTCGCGAATCTCCCCGAGCGCCGCATCCAGGTGCTCTTCGCTGAGCTTCCCCTGCCCACGCAGGTTTTTGAATGTCCGTTGCAGCCGTTCTGTCAGGTTCTCAAACATGTCGAAATCGCCGTGCTCAGTCTTCCTCTATTGTACAGGTAGCTGCGGATTCTTGCGGCTTTGTGGGGTCCCGCCTCTGTGCGGTGAACTCGCTAGAACGTCAGCTTCACGCCCAATTGCGCGGCGAAGGGTATGCCGACCGTGGTGCCGGGGCCAAAGAAATCGCCCAACGCGCCAGCAGGAACGCGCAATTGATTCAGGTTGGTAATGGGCACGCCGCAGGCAGGCGTTGGGCAAAGCGAGGTGGCGTTTGCAAGGTCGTTCACCGGCGTGGGCAGTGCGGATATGTCAGTCACGAAGTTGGCGCCGGGATTATTCCGGTTGAACACATTGAAGAATTCAGCGAAAGGCATGGCGGTGCCACGCTCGCCGAAACGGAACGGTCGGCTGACGCGCAGATCGAATTGAATAAACGGCGCGCCGCGCAATTGATCAAGCCTGGTCTTCACGCCATTGATCACCGCACGATCGCCCACCGGCGTCGTCAATGTAAACGGCCGGGCACTCTCCGCTTGACCCAGCATTGATACGAGAAATCCGCCGGGCGCATGGAAAGTTCCCGCCACGACGAACCGGTGGAGCACATCCTCGCCCGACGGACCGTAATCGCCGGGTGCAAACGCGTTATTCGGGTCACACACGCCATTCACGTAGTCAAACAACTCGCCCAACACACAACCCCAAGTCTTCGCCGACGAGAGCGTGTAGTGAGCCGTGACGTTCATCCAGTGCGCCACGTTTCCCTGCACGCGCAGCGACAGCGCGTCATAGGCGGAGCGATTATCCGACCGGAAGACGGAAGCTTCTGGGAAGGCGTAGCTCCGGTAGCCGTGCATCCCGGTTTCGCGCGTATAGTCCGCGCTGACCATCCAACTCTGGGTGAAGGCATGCTGTATGCCGGAAGTTGCATGGAGTGCGTATGGCGTGTGGTAATTCGGATCGATCAACGACGGGGCGCTCGGGCCGTTCTGCAGGCTGCCGGCATTCACGGATTGAAACGCCGTAACCCAGCCATTCTGCGCCAGATCGTTGAAGTACATGCCGACGCCCGCGCGAATCACCGTCTTCTGCGAGCCGCCGATCATCCGTGCAACTCCCAACCGCGGCGCAAATGCCCTGCGATAGTCGTGCGGGATGGCCGCGACTAATCCCGTACTCAGCGCTGGATTGACGCTCTGGTCGCGCCCCGACGCGATGAACAATCCGAACGTGGTGTCGTATCGCAGGCCGAAGTTCACGGTCAGGCTCGAGCTTACGCGCCAGGAGTCTTCGGCATATAGGCCCAGCCGCTGTACGTTCTGCGAAAAGCTGCCGTCGGTCGCGGGTGTGAAGACGGAACCTCTCGCGTAATCGCTCGTGAATTGCGCTGGGTTCGCCAGGTAGTACACGGGATTTTCTGGAAATGTCACCAACGTCTCGGCGTTCGCCGTCAACGCGCCGCTCAACACCGGTTCGTGGATGAAGTTCGCGCCAAACCGCGGAGCGTGGCGCCCGTAGATGTGCGTGACGTCATAGCGAACCTGGTATTTCTCTTGATTGCGTAGCACCGGAAAAGCTGCGATGCCGGTAACAAATTGATTGTCGCCATAGGTCTCGAATCCCGTGATGGTGCTCGACGTCGTCGTAAAGGGGAATGCCAGCGCGAAGCCCATCGTTTCATTGCGCGTTTGCGTGAGGTGCAGCAGGCTCGCGTTCAGCACCAGCGACCCAAACCAACTCGGAGAAAAGGTGAATTGCTGGCCCAGCACAAAGCTGAAGTAGTTGTTGTGCGAGGTCACTCCCGTGGATGGCAGCGCACCCTGCTGCACCAGCGCATTGCGCGTGGTGTACGTGTCCGTCGCGCCGCGGAAAAACCATCGCGACCTTTCGGATTGCGTCCAATCTAAACGGAACGTCCCCAGATAATCGCGGAACGGCACCGGAACATTCTGTGGCACATCAATGGAGTTCACTCCGGGAATTAACTCCATCCCGGCTAATTGCGAAAGCGCGCTGAATTGCTCCGTGCTGGCAGGGCTGTACGCGATGCTGGCATTTTCATGCACGTATTCGATGGACGTGAAGAACCACAGCTTGTCCCTTGCGATCGGTCCGCCCAGAGTGCCGACGTAATTCTGCCGCGAAAACGGCTGCTTCGGGTCCGGGGCAGGATTGTCGATAGGGAATCGCGCATTCAGCGCCGCCGCACGTTCATAAAACGCACCTTCTCCGTGCCAGCCGTTGGAACCGCTGCGCGTCGTGATTACTACCGACCCGGCCGTGGTTCGCCCCGTATCCGCATCGGCCAGTGCGGTGCGAAACGCAAATTCCTGAACTGCATCTGGCGAGAAATTCTGCAAGAAGCCGCCTATATAGTCGTCCGAATTGTCTCCACCATCCACCGATATTTCGTTGTTCAAGCCGGAGCTTCCGCCGGTGGCTACTGCAGTGATGCGCGCTTTCGTGGGATCGGAGGGTTCGACGGGTTCGGTTCCCGGCGCGAGATACGCAATATTCGCGAAACTCCGCGCCGCAAGCGGCACGTTCTGCAGATCCTGCCGGTAAACGACCGCCTCGTGAACGGCGCTCGCGGTGTCCAGCGGTTCCGTAGTAATCGATTCCGCGGCTGCATTCACCAGGACTCTTTCTGTGGCCGCCTTAGGTTGCAGGACGACACTGACTTCCCTTACCGAACTGACCGCCACGACAACCTCTGAGCGGATATCGCCAAATCCCGGCGCGCTTACCCTCAGCTCGCACGCACCCGGAGGTAACGCTTCCATCCGAAACTCCCCGCTCGCATCAGTCTGAGTTTTGCGGGTCCACGGAGTTTCGGTGCCCGTGGCGGAGACCATCGCCGAAGGCACTCTGCCTCCGCTCGCGTCCACGACGGTTCCCCGCAGAGCTCCCTGTGGGTTTTGCGCCCACCCTGAAGGCAGGAAGAGCAAACACACGAGTAGGAAGAAACAGATCCCTCCGATTGTGATTGCAGGACTCTTCATGGCTCTAGTTGAACCTCATGCCAAGGGGGCAAGTATAGCGCCAGTTCTCGCGGGAGTCGCGATTTCATTCTGGTTCTCCCGCCGCCTACTTTGCCTGCCTCTTGCTCCGGATTCGAGATAAAATCCGCCGGTGGTCCTCAAGGAGGTTCCATGGTCGATCGCCGCTCGTTCCTCTCTTCCTTCGCGGGTCTCGCCGCGCTTGGCACAGCCTCTTTTCCTGAAGCCTGCCAGGACATTCTCGCGCAGTTTCCCGACAAACTGCCTGATCGCGCGCTCTACGTCGCTGACGAAGAAACCTACTGGACCCAGGTCCGCAAACTCTTTCTGATTCCGGAAGATGAAGTCTATCTGAACAATGGCACCGTAGGCTCTTCGCCCGTCCCCGTCTTGCGCGCCGTGTTCGAAGGCTATCGCGATTCCGAACGGCTCGCCCAAGCTGATCCCGAGGACTACCCGATCTGGGGTTACGCGGCCTGGAATCTGTTCCGCGATCCGCTTGCCGAGTTCATTGGTTGCAAGCGCGATGAGCTCGCGCTCTTGCGCAACGCAACCGAAGCCAACAGTTTCATCGCCAACGGCATCGATCTCAAGGCCGGAGACGAAGTCGTCATGACTGACCAGGAGCATCCCGGCGGCGAGCATCCTTGGAACCTTCGCGCCAAACGCTACGGCGTCGTGCTCAAGAAAGTCGCCCTACCCAAGCCTGTGCCGGATGCCGACACAGTCCTGAAACTCTTCAACGATGCTATCACCTCGCGCACTCGCGTCTTCTTCTTCAGCCACATCACGACCGTTACCGGAACAGTTTTGCCCGTGAAAGAGCTCGCCGCTCTGGCGCGCTCGAAGGGCATTCTTTCTGCCGTTGATGGCGCGCATGTTCCCGGCATGATGAAGTTGAATGTGCACGAACTCGGCTGCGACATGTATTCGGCGAGCCCGCACAAATGGCTTCAATCACCCAAAGGCACCGGTTTTCTCTACGTCCGCGACGAAGTTATCGACCGGCTCTGGAACACCATCGCCACTGAGGGCTGGGACGACACCAAGCTTCGCGCCGAACGCTTCCAGCGCATCGGTAGCTCGAACGTTCCTGCTCTTTGTGGCTTGAAGGCTTCCATCGAGTTCGCCAATCAGATCGGCATGGATCGCATCGAAAGGCGGCATCGCAAGATGGCTGACTACATCCACAATCAAATGGAAATCCGCGGCGCCAAATCCTGGACTTCTCCCGACCCTGACCTGCGCTGTGGCATTGCAACCGTGACCATCGCTCCCTACCAGATGCCGGACCCCGAGAACTGGCTGTGGAAGCAGAAGAAAATCCGGATTCGCGGCGGTCTGCCTTCCAAAGTGCGCCTCTCGACCCCGTATTACTTGCTGAAAAAGGACGTCGACCGTTTCCTGGCCGCCTACAACGAGTACCGCGAAACTCATCCAGTATGATCCCCATGCCCCATTTCGATTTAAATGAGGCGCCGCGCGCACCAACTCCAAGGACGAGCCTCGCGCCGACCCATGTTTCGCCATAGTCTCTTCTTCACTTCGATGAAGATCCTGCCGCTATTGCTCTTGCTGGCACTCCCGGCACACGCACAGGAGGAATATTCCCGCTTTGAGTTGGGCGCGGAGTACTCCACCTTTCGAGGGACAAACTCGAATCTTCAGGGCACAACTTACTCCGGCGTCGGCGGACGCCTCGATTGGAACCTCACACGCCGCCTGGCACTGGAATCCCAGGCCGATTTTTTCCCCGAGAATACTGCGCCGCTTCTCCTCGTCCAAGGTGGACATTCGCTGCACGCGGTCTTTGGCATTCGTGCGAAAGCTATCCAAACGCGATCTGTCGCGGTATTCGGCCTGCTCCGGCCCGGCCTTCTCCACTTCACGCAAACAAAAGTGCTCTCGAGCCAAGCCAATCCCCTCTATATCACTCAACCGGCCACTTATTTCGTGCTGAATCTCGGCGGCGGCATCGAGTTTTATCCCTCCCCTAGATGGATCCTGCGTGCTGACATCGAAGGCAATCCTTACCGCGTCCCTGCCTTTACGGTCTCTTCGTTAGGCAGCACAGCCGCGTTATCTGGGAAGATCAACGATACCGTTCGTCTCAATTTCGGCGTGGCCTACCGTCTCGGCGTTCTCGTCGAGAGCGAACGAGAAACCAAGGTCCCCGGCAACTGTGAGTTTGGACCCCTCTTTAGTGCCCTGACCCTTGCCCGCGAAGGCTTGCTCAACAATGTCCGCACCGAGCCCGGGTTTGGCGCTTTTTTCTCCTATCGGTTCTACGGCGTGTTCTATCTCGACGCGGACCTGCTCTATTTTCCCCGCCCCACCGATTTTTCCGGCCCGCACGATGGTGGCACAATCCTGCAGGGCCTCGTTGGTCTGAAAGGTGGCATCCGCCGGAACCCCCTCGGCATCTTTGGCAAGGTCCGGCCGGGCTTCCACAGTTACTCCCAGGCGCTCACAGGCATAACCACATCTGGCCAACCCGCGCCGGTCTTTTCGTACGGCAGGTCCTCCAATTTTGTGCTGGATCTCGGCGGCATCGTCGAGTTTTATCCCAGGCAGCACAATACGCTTCGCGTGGAAGTCGGCGATACGCACCTATTCTTCGGCACGCGCAACGTCAACGTGGACGGCAGCATTGAACCAGCCTCAGGCGGCAAAATGCAGCACAGCATCCAGCTCGTGCTCGGTTACGGCTGGCGTTTCTGACCGTCTCGTTTGTCGCAGGAGAGTCTAATGAATCAAGAAGTGTGGACCGCCGTCGATCAATACATCAAGGCTCTGCTCCTCACCAGTGATCCAGTTCTGGATGCTGCGCTCAAAGCTAGTGTGGAAGCGGGCCTGCCAACGATTCAGGTCTCTCCTCCACAAGGAAAACTGCTGCATGTGCTTGCCCGCTTATGTGGCGCGCGCCGAATCCTAGAAATTGGCACACTCGGTGGCTATAGCACCATCTGGCTGGTTCGTGCCTTGCCCCCAGGCGGACAAGTAGTCACGCTCGAAGCTGATCCAAAACACGCTGAGGTTGCACGCGCAAATTTTGCGCGCGCGGGTCTATCCGGCCTGATCGAGCTTCGTCTTGGCCCCGCACTCGACTCGCTTCCCCAGATTGCCAAGGAAGATCTCGGTCCGTTCGACTTGATTTTCATTGACGCCGACAAATCCGCCATGGCCGAGTATTTCGATTGGGCGTTGAAGCTTTCGCGGCCGGGCAGCGTGATCATTTCGGACAACGTGATTCGCCATGGTGGCGTGATTGACGCAGCTAGCGACGATCCGGACATCCAAGGTGTCCGGCGCTTCAATGAGCGTGTTGCCGCCGAACCTCGCGTCAGCGCCACGGAAATCCAAACCGTGGGCAGCAAGGGCTACGATGGTTTCGCTTTGGTGCTAGTGCTTGACTCTGCTGGGGTGTGACGTCCCAAGCCCGATTTCCAGAGGCGCATTCTTGGGCAGCACGACATTCCGCCCTCGGGACAGAAAATTCGTATACACCGAGGCCGTCGCGCCGTAAGCCGAGAATACAATCGACACCGCGCTCGATTTCGCCAACAATCCGATAAGCGTGCCTGCCAAGCCAAAGCCGGAAGCACCCGCGCCGGCTCGCACGGCGGGATCGCCCGTTTGGTCTACCGTTCCGTGGTCCACGTCCGGATGCGCAGCCACTGCTGCCAAGAGCAACGCCACTCCTGTTGACAGGTAGCGCGTCTTGCTGTCCGTGGCATGCGCGCCGCCCTCTTCGTCCAGCCTCAGGTGCGCTGCGCGATCCACTTCCATGCCTTCCAGCGTGCCCTGCACGGGCTCGACGGCCCCTCCCGGCAACTCGATTTGCTCGAAGATGATGCGCAGCTCCCCGTTGCGGTGAAGATGCCGCGCCGGCTTGGCCTCGAGCACGCGGCCAATCAGGCGGCTGTCTGCCGGGAGCAGCAAGCGGTGGTCCAGGGAGTAGAGCGGTTCGGTCAGTTGCGCAAAAACGGGATTACCCCGCTCCGCAGTTGCCGAGCTCACTTCCATGACCAGGCGCGCGTGCAGGACGGTATCCAGAGGCGGAACGGTCCCGAGTGCGGCAAGCTGCTCTGTGGTGCGCGTCCCCGCGCCAAAGTCCAGCTCTTCGTTCAGTGTGGCGGAGAACCGCGTCCCTTCGGTCACGTACTGCCGTCTGTATGGAGATTGCCGTGCAAAGAATTGTTTGAGGCGGTGCATCCGGCCGGGTGAACGGATCTGAGCTGCGGCCTGGTGTGCTGTGGCGCTGGCCTCGTGCACTCGCTCCTTCACTTCCTGTTTGGCGGCGCTCGTGGCGCGTGCAGCCACGCCCCTCTGTTCGATCTGTCCCTCGTCCTTTGGTCCGGCAACGAGATGAACTACTTCGGCCGCGCCCGGCGCGACCGTCGTGTTAATCGGTAGAAGAGTGCCGTCGGGCAACGTCAGTTCATCAAATGTAACGGCGTACTGGTGGAATGGCGAGAAATTGCCGCTCGCATAGGCGCGAATCCGGCGCAACTTCGGCACAGGAGCGATCGCCGTAACGCGACCCGTCGCGATACTGCCCGCGGGGACTACCGGCTCGTCAAACGCAAAGACAGACTCGACAACGTGCCCTCGGATAGCCTCACCCACATGCGCAATGCGCGTCTGCCCATCGATTGTGATGCGCAGCGGCGTGGCTTCGGGGAGCTTCAGGACAATCGGCACCTCCGAAGCCGACAGAGAATCTTCCGCTTCTTCAAAAGTTACGGCTGGAAGTGGACACACGAAGCGCAACCTGTCCCCTCCTGGCATTAGGCTGCAGGGCGTGTCGAGCGAACGTTGCCCGACTTTGGGAGCTTCTTCCCTGGGAAGTTGCGCGCGGCTCGCGGGCGCCATGAAGAGCACCGCCGCCGCAGTCACCGACGCGAGAGCGAATCGGCTCATGGGTCCTGCCTTCGGCGCGTTTTCTCGAGAGGGTGGGAACATCCGCTTCGCGCCAGGGGTGTAATGCACCGGAATCGGCACGATAACCCAATGGCGAACGAGTG
>DASPTY010000172.1:0-12711 GCA_035623175.1 Candidatus Limnocylindrales bacterium
TTACCGTCGTCGGAAAGCTTGAAAAGCGAAAGCGGCAGACCCTCCCGGGTATTCAGCGGAAACTTCACGTAGGTGGTGAGCGGAATCCGTTCCACTTCAATGGAACCGCTGGCGGAGAGTTCCGTGCGGGCTTCGCGCGGAAGCGGTCCGGAGAATTTCAAGTCAATGCTGAGAGTGCCGTTTTGGACGTTCGGATCGATATGGGCGACGCGAGCAGGATAGGACCGGTCCTGTAGGTTAACCGCGGCAAGTTGATTCAATTCGATGTTGCTGGCCTGGGCCTCCGGAACGTGGACGCGGGCCATCAAGCGGGAAGAATTGGCGACGCGGGCAAGAATGGTTCCGGGTCCGATCTGCTGGCCGTTGCCAATGGAGACTTCTTCCAGCACGCCTTCCATGCCAGCGCGCACGTGGAGAGCTTCTTTCTGCTCGGTACGCAAGGCGTAGAGAGCCTGCATCTGGGAGACTTCGGCCTGCTTTGCGGTGAGCTGGGCCTGGCGAGCCTCTTCGGCGATGCCCAGCTTTTCGTGTTCAATGCGCAAGCGAGTTGCCAGCGAATCGGCGCGGGCGCGGGAAATCTTGGCGTTCATGGAAGTGCCGAGCTGATTTTTGAAGAGGGCCTCATCGCGCTCCGCTTCGAGCTTCGCTTGCGCGGCATCGGCTTCTAACTGCGCTTCGAGCGCCTTCTCATTCAAGAGCTGCGCCTGAAGCTGAACGCGGAGATTGGCAAGCTCGGCTTCGGATTTCTTCATGGCCAATTCGGCGTCAGTGATTTGGCGATCCAGGTCCGGGTTGCTGAGCTGAAGAATGACGGTGTCGGGCTTCACGTGCGCGCCAGGGCGGAGGAAGACCTGGTCCACGCGGCCGTCGGTGCCGGCAGAGAGCCAGCGAACATCTTCTGGAACGAGGGTACCCAAGCCTTCGACGCGGCAAATCATCGGGCCGGATTCGACGGTAACAACCTGAAGGGAGCTTTTATCAACGATGGGCGAAGCCGAGCGGAGGCGCATAACTCCAAAGGAAATAACGAGACAAACGGCGAGAGCAAGGCTAGGAAGTAGCCAGCGCAGAAAGAAGGGGCGGGCCCAGAAACGACTCACAGAATCCTCCGGAGATGAGATCGAACCTACCAGTATAAAGTCGCAAGGCGGGGAGAGAAACGGAAAAATGCATGAAATTAATCGATTCAAAACATAGGGGAGAAGAGAGGGGGAAAGTTGGAACGCAGGAGATAGGGCGTTGCGCAGGCAGAAACCTGCCCTCCGGGACGGGTTGCGCCCCCTGGGGCCAAGTGCTACTTTTGGTGAGACTTCCCGGATTTGACGGATTCGGAAGTGGGGCGACGATTCGGGCGCTTCCCGAAGTGAATCGAAGCCGGAACAGGGCTTCGAGAAAAGAAGAATTCGAAGAGATTCGCTGCCGGAAGAATTGAGAAATTGCGCGAGCGGGTACCGCTCAGCCCTGAAAAAGAAAAGAGCTCGCGCGCAGGTTTTTCGTGTCGTACTGGTTTCGCAACGATAATCGGTTGCCGCAAGAACGGCTCGCCTTCGCGTCCTACGTGATCGTGGGGATGGTGGGGCTCCTCCTCCTGGGCTTCTGGAAACTTCAAGTCATCGATGCCGACAAATACGGAGTGATGGCGGAGCGCAACCGCGTGCGCTCGATTCCGATTATCGCGCCGCGCGGAAGGATGCTGGACCGCGACGGGCGCGTGCTGGTGGACAATTACCCGTCGTTCAGCGTGCTGCTGTTGAGGGACGACCAGGCGGAAGTGGACAAGAATTTGCCCGCGATTGCGGAGGGCCTGGGCTTGTCGCTGGACGACTTGAGGGACCAGCTCGATAACACGAAAAATCTGGCGAAATTCCAGCCGATTGTGATCAAGCCGCAAGCGACGCCGGCGGACGTGGCATTCATCGAATCGCATCGCTCGGACATTCCCTTATTGGAAATGCTGATGGTGCACCGCCGCAGATATTTGCCGGGCGGCTTCATGGCGCACGTGAGCGGGTACGTGGGGGAAGTCAGCGAAGACCAGATCGAAAAGAGCAACGGCAAGCTGCGCCCCGGAGACATCGCGGGAAAGAGCGGCCTGGAACGGCAGTACAACGATCTGCTGGTGGGCACCGACGGGATGCGGCGCGTGATCGTCAACAGCATCGGGAAAGAAATGGGGAAGCTGTCCCAGCAAGAAGCGATTCCCGGAAAACAGATTCAGTTGACCATTGATTACGATTTGCAGCAGGTCGCCGAGGAAGGGCTGGCGGACAAAAAAGGTGCAATTGTCGTGCTGGACCCGCGGACGGGAGAAGTGCTGGCGTACGTAAGCCGGCCGACCCCGGACCCGAATGATTTTGCGATCCGAATTTCGAAGGAAGAGTGGCAGAGGCTAAACGAGGATGAGGACAAGCCGCTGCTGAACCGCGGGACACAGGCGCAACTGGCGCCGGGCTCGACATTCAAAGTGGTGATGGCAACGGCGATGCTCGAGGAGAAGGTGCCGCCGCCGAGTTTCACGGCGTTTTGTCCCGGCTATGCGACGTTCTACGGGCGCCTGTTCAAGTGCCACGTCTTCGGCAAGGGCGGGCACGGCGAAGTGGGACTGCACTCGGCGATCGTGCATTCCTGCGACGTGTTCTTTTACAACGTCGGACAGCGGATGGGAATTGACCGGATATCGAAGTACGCCAAGCTGCTCGGACTGGGGGCAAAGACGGGAATTGACTTGCCGTCGGAAGAGTCGGGACTTGTGCCGTCCGAGGAATGGGTGGAAAAGGCGTTTCACCGGAAGTGGTATCCGGGCGAAACAATTTCCGTGTCAATCGGACAAGGCGCACTGATGGTGACACCGCTGCAGCTCGCGTACATGGTGGGCGGCGTGGCGTCCGGAGGAGAGTTTAAGCAGCCGCACCTGTTGAAGGACGCGGCAAACGTCAGCTCGCGGCATGTGGAGCTTGCCGATTCCACAGTGGAGCAGGTCACGCAGGGCATGTACGGCGTGGTGAACGAAGGAGGAACCGCAGGCGCCGTGAAGCTCGAAGGGATTGAGTTTTGCGGAAAGACGGGGACAGCGCAAACGATCGGAGCGGACGCGAAGTTGCGCTATGCCAAGGGAGAAGCGAAATTCAAGGACAACGCGTGGTTTGTGGGCTACGCACCGCGGCGCAATCCGGAAATAGTAGTGAGCGTGCTGGTAGAAGAAGGCGGGCACGGCGGCGTGGCAGGCGCGCCCATCGCGAGAGACATCATCAAGGCCTACTACGACAAGAAGGCGAGGAAAAATCAGGGGCAAGTGACGGCGGAAAATGAGCGCCCGAGCATCGAGAAGAGCAGAGCAAAGCAGAGCCCGGAAGCACCAAAGGCGGCGTTAAAGCGGGAGGAGACAACGGCGGTTGTGGAAGCGAGTGAGAAGGAGAAGGACCGGACGGAATAGTTTTCAGTAATCAGTAATCAGTTTCAGTTTTTCAGTCGGCCACAATTGCCGAGAAGAACAAAGGGCTGGAGGTTAGAAGTTGAAGGACGCACCGGGAGCACGGGATTACGATTGGTGGCTGCTGGCCATCGTGGCGGCGATTTGCGCGATAGGCGTAGTGGAGGTGTATTCGGCTACACACGGCAGCACACTGACGGGGATGCACATAAAGCAGATGCGCTGGCTGGTGATCGGGGTCGTGCTGATGTTCGTGGTGTCGAGGCTGGATTACCACGTGATTATGGATCAAGCGCCGTGGCTGTATATCTTGGGGATTGCGGCGTTGATGGCGGTGCTTTTGGTGGGGCACCGGCGCTTTGGAGCGCAAAGGTGGATTCCGATCCTGGGAGAATTCTTTCAGGTGTCAGAATTGGTCAAATTGATTATAATCATTGTGTTGGCGCGCTTCTTCGCGGAAGTGCGCACGGATGAGCTCTCCCTGCAGGATTTGATAAAAGCAGGGCTTTTGGTAGGCTTACCGCTGGTATTGATTCTGAAGCAGCCCGACCTGGGGACAGCATTGGTGCTGATACCCATGCTGATTGTGGGTGCATTTCTAGCGGGGCTGCAGTGGAAACATGCCTTGGTAATCGTGGTGATAGGAGTATTGATGCTGCCCGTGGGGTGGCACGTCCTGAAGCCATACCAAAAGGAGAGAGTGACATCGTTTTTGCATCCTGAAGAAGACGCGAAGGGTTCCGGTTATCAAGTGCTGCAGTCAAAGATAGCAGTGGGCTCAGGCGGTTTCTGGGGGAAGGGTTTCGGCAACGGCAGCCAGAATCAACTGGGTTACATTCCCGTCCGGTATTCCGACTTCATTATGTCGGCGTGGGCGGAAGAACAGGGATTCAAAGGCGTGCTAATTGCTCTCGGGCTGTACATGGCGTTGTTGCTGCGTTTAGTGCAGAATGCCCAGCGTGCGAAAGACCGCGCGGGAATGTTTCTGGTCATGGGCGTGGCAGCGGCGCTAGGGTTCCATGTTTTAGTGAATGTGGCCATGGTCATTGGGGCAATGCCTGTGACGGGGATACCGTTGCCGCTGATGAGCTACGGGGGGTCGGCCACATTGTTTGTATTTCTGGCGATCGGATTGGTGATGAATGTCCGGCTGCGCCGATTCGTCAACTGAGCGGTCGCAAGTGCCAGGCGCATGACCTTCGTTCAGGTAGGCAGCGCAAGGCCGGCGAGCCCGAAGAAGCATCGGGAACGCCAAAGGGTCAAGAAGGATTTTTAGAGTGAGGATCGCAACGTCCGCCGTGACTCCGGGAAGAGCCCGGCAACGGACCAGCCTCGAAGGCAAGAGGTCAAAGCAGTATGAGGGCCGCAGAGCGGCCACTCCCTCCCGCTTCGATCGCAATGCCGCAACAATGGAAGTGTGGCCAGCGTGTTCCGGTGAGGAACGGAACGGCGCCTTGCCCTGGGCCTCCGACAGAGAGGATCGGGCGGCGGTGCATCCTAAGGAGTTTTCATGTCGAAAGAATTGGTTATCAGCGCGACCTCCCACGAGCGGAGAGTCGCGATATTGGAAGAAGGACAGCTAGTCGAAATCTACATTGAGCGCGAGAAGGAGTTTGCGCTCGTCGGCAGCATCTACAAAGGAAAAGTCACACGGGTCCTGCCGGGCATGCAATCGGCATTCGTTGATATAGGCCTGGACGGCGACGCGTTTCTGTACGTGAGCGACGTGTTCGAGAACCTTGAGGACTACGATCACGGTCACGTACACGGCGAGGTGTCGGCACCAGCTGTAGCCGGCGGCCGGGGAGGCTCAACGATTGAGCTTCTGCCGGGTGAGACGCTGGCGGCTGCGGGAGTGCGCGAAGAGATTCTGCCACTCGATGAAGCACACGAGGAACAGAGCCCGGCGGCGGAAGCGCCCTCGGGCGAAGAATCACCTGCTGCAGAACACGAAGGCGAACGCGTGGAAAGTGCGCGCTTAGAGGGCAGCGCGGAACGGGAAGTCGCGGAGCCAGAGGAACGGCAGCCAGAATCGAACGATTCAGCGCCACAGAATTTCGCGCCGAGTTATAACCCGACGCGGAATTACCCGCCGCGCCACGGAAGCGACCGAGGCGATCGGGGCGAGCGCGGGGACCGTGGCGGCGATCGTGGCCGCGGCCGGCGCGGGCGCTGGGGGGGAAGGCATCGCGGCAGTGACCGAAGGCATCATGGGCACGGCGGCGGGCGGAACCTGCCACCTTCGAAATACGCGTCGCCACAGGGTGAACGCGATTCCCGCGGATATGACAGCCGTCGTGGAGGGGACCGCGGAGATCGCGGACCATCGGGGCCACCCGAGAGCCGCGAGGATGACATCCTTTTACCGGGCGAATCGCTCGCGAAGTTCCGCGGACGTCCACAGCAGCCACCGGTTGAGCCGCTCGGGGATCATGAGCCGGAGGAGCGCCAACCGAAGTTCGATCAGCCCGCAGTGCGACCTGGGATCGGGATGCAACCACCAGCGGGGGGACCGAGACGATTCTCGGGCAGCCTGCCGCATTGGGTGCTCGCCGACAACGAACCGGAAGCGGAAGGGCCTGCCGCAGAAGGATCGGCGGAGGAACAGGCAGCGGTTGCGGCGGAGCCGGTTGCTCCCGTAACGGAAGAACATCACGAAGAAGAGAAGAGCGCAGAACTGCATCGCAATGGGGCGGCGGGCTTGAGCGATGAGGATTTGACGGCACTATCCTCGCGGTTGGTGGAGGCGAAGCACGAGGAGACTCAGGCACGTGCGGAAGCCGATACGCTGGTGGGCGGCGCGGAGTTCGATGAAGAGGAAGCCGAAGAGGCGCACGAAGAGATATCGGAGTCGAAAATCCACCTCGAGGCCGAATCCGAAACGATTGAAGTTGACGACGAGCAGGAAGAAGAGCACGAGCAGGAAGAAGAGCACGAGGAGGAGCATCACGAAGAGGAGCACGGCGAGCTGAGCGAAGCCGAACGCGCGGATCTGGCGCATGAAGAGGCGCTGGAGCACGTAGAAGCGGAAGCGGCGATGGCGGCAGGCGCGGGGCAAGGCGCGGTCAGCGAGGGGATGGTGGAGGAGGATATCGCTCTTCTTCCCGGCGAGACGCGCGGGCCACATGACCCGAATGCTCCACGCGAAGAGTTCGTTCGGCGGGATTCAGCGCGCATCGGCAGCGATCCGCGTTCGCGGTTCCAGAGGCCGCAGCGCGGCGGGCGCGACCGGGGCGGCGATCGCGGCCGGGGACGTTTTGACAGACGCGGCGGTGGGGATCGCGGGCGAGGACGCTTTGAACGAAGAGGCGGGGGACACGGCCATCAGGAGCACCATCGTGGACACCACCGCGGGCACGTTCCGCAGAGGCGCCCACAACTGATTTCGGAGATGTTGAAGCCCGGGCAGGACGTGGTCGTACAGATTGCGAAGGAGCCGCTCGGGAAGAAGGGCGCGCGGATCACGAGCCACGTGGCGCTGCCGGGGCGCTTCCTGGTGTACATGCCGACGATTGACCACATCGGCGTTTCGCGAAAGATTGCGAGCGCGGAAAACCGTTCGCGGTTGCGGCGGCTGGTGGGCGAAGCGCGCGGCAGCTATCCGGGCGGCTTCATTGTGCGGACAGCGGCGGGCGGAGCAACCGACGACGAAATCCGGACCGACATCGAGTTCCTTGGGAAGACCTGGAACGAAATCAAGCAGAAGAACGACGACCGCAAGGCTCCTGCGCTGCTGCACCGCGACCTGAACCTCGTGGAACGCGTGCTGCGCGATTACGTGAGCGACGACTTCACAGGAATCTGGATTGACAGCGAAGAGGAATACGGCAAGGTTGTAGAATTCGTGAGCCGGTTTCAGCCGAAGCTGGTAAGCAAGGTCAAGCTATACACGAAGGAGCAGCCGATCTTCGAAGAGTTCGGGATTCAGCACGAACTCGACAAGGCGCTGCGGGCCAAAGTGTGGCTGAAGTCGGGCGGGTACATCGTCATCAACCACACGGAAGCGCTGGTGGCCATTGACGTGAACACCGGCAAGTTCGTGGGCAAGGGCTCAACGCGGCTGGAAGACACGATCGTCAAGACGAACCTCGAGGCCGTGAAAGAGATTGTGCGGCAGATCCGGCTGCGCGACCTCGGCGGCATCATCGTGGTGGACTTCATTGACATGGAAGAGCGGCGGAACCGCGAGAAGGTGCTGATGGCGCTGCAATCCGCGCTGGAGCAGGACAAGGCGCCATCGAAGGCGCTATCGTTCAATGAATTTGGACTGGTGTGCATCACGCGGAAACGCACGAAGCAGGCGCTGGAACGTGTGCTTTGCCAGCCGTGCCCGTATTGCACGGGTTCAGGGATGGTGAAATCAATTCCGACGCTGTGCTACGAGATCCAGGCGGAAGCGCGGAAGATGGCCACGACCGATCACGAAGGGCCGAACCTGACGTTGCGCGTGCATCCGGAAATTGCGAAGGCGTTGAAGACGCGCGAGTCCATCTTGATTGACGAACTCGAGCAGAACGCGCACAAGCACATCATCATTCAGTCGGATGCGACGTTGCATTGGGAGCAGTACGACATCTATTAGTTTCCAGTTGTAAGTTTTCAGTAAGGCGAGGCGCCCGGCCTTTGGGGTCCGGGCGTTTTTGTTTCTAGGTGTAGTAGGGGCACGATAAATCGTGCCCTCGAAAACCAATGTGTGAACAGCACAGAGAAAACCCGCACCCTTTGCGGCAAAGGGATGCGGCACCCGGCAATAGAACCCGCCCGTGAACGTGGACGCCGCGCGGTACGGCCTGTGGGCGCAGGAAGGCGGGACGATGCAATTCTTTGAGGGGAAAACGGAGGCCGTCCAAGCTGAACTTGGTCGGCTTGGATACGAAACGGAATTGGTTGAAGTCAAGTAACCGGGCGCTGTACGCGCTGTATTGGCACCACCGTTTCTTCTTACGCAGGGGCTCTTGCCCAAACGGGCACCAAATGCCTCCGTGAGTCTTCGCTATGGGCGACTGTTTTGGGTCGGCACGGCATGAATCGTTTGTACGATGCGGTTGATATCGGCCTGTGAGATGACTGTAGGTCCGTTCATTTTCTGACCAAAAATCAAATCTAGGTGACCATTCGGCGGAAAAAGTTCGATACTTAATTGTTTCGGCGGGCTCTGTGGTCGTCCGTATTGAAACCCTTTGAATTCCTTTCCCTGAACTGAATAGATTCCGGAATTGGGGTCACCGGGCACACAAATTGCCTTCACCATTAGTAAAATGCCTTGGCTTACATCTGTTCGCTCATCGCTGAGGAGGGTCACCTTATCTGGCGTAGTTTCAAGGATGAGACGCTTAAAGTTGTAATCTGATTGCAACGCCTCATCGCCGTAAAGTTCTCGAAAGGAGTTCCGGTCAATCTTTCCTGCCTCAAAAAGACCATTCATGAATTCATGCGGCTGCCCACTCCAAATGGAAAGAACGTTGCCGGAGTGAAAGGCAATGATTGCCTTGTTTCCACCAATGGTTTTCGTTTTTTCTGTGTCAATGTCGGTCCAAGGAACCTCAAACTCGTAGCCGAAATAGCTCAGCTTCATGCCAGACGCTTGCGCAATGGACAAGTCTGACAGTGCCGCAGGCGTTCGCTTCACAAATGGAAGTTTTCGCGCAACGTTGTGCGCTTCCAGTACCCAAAAGGTCTGAGTGCCAAGGAACCACAGGTATGTGGCGAGTACCACCAGCAATACTCCGAGTGAGATTAGAACGCGCTTCCACAGGGACATAGGCTCCGTTCACTTTCAGGGCAGTCTGGATTTCTGTGCGACTCGCCTAATTCAATGCTGAACGACCATTCTATCTAATTGAAACTGGCACAAGGTTCAGGTGTTATTCGACAGCAAACGTACCTCTAACGGGAGCAACTCCTGCTACAGTGGCGTGGTTGGCGGGCTCTGTACGCGCTTTATTGGCACCACTGCCGTGGCCTACGCATGGCCTACGCGGCGGTGTGTTTGCCGTTTTTATGAATTTTGCGCTTTGGCAAATATGCAAGTTACGCGCTGTCAATCCCGCTCAAAGTACGACATTTACTAGCTGACAGCAATCAGCTGACAGCCGTCAGCCGGAAAGTAGAGGCTTCTAGTTCTCGAGAATCAGTAATCAGATATCGCTAATCAGAAAGCGCCCGGGTTCGATGACCCGGGCGTTTTTGTTTCGGTGCTATACTCCACACGATTTTAATGGGAGGTGTACATGCGCGCGAGATTGCTGGTGTTTTTTCTGTTCGCAGCTTTGCCAGTTGTGGGACAAACCATTGCCATTCGAGCAGGGAACGTGATTGACCCGGCGACGGGGGCGGTGGCGAAGAATCAAGTCATTGTGGTGGAGAACGGGAAGATTACCGCGGTGGGCGCAGGTGCCGCAATTCCCAAGGACGCCCAGGTTATTGATTTACCGAACGCGTGGGTGATGCCGGGGTTGATCGATGCGCACACGCATTTGACGCTCAATGAGGTTCCGGGCAAGGCACCTTTTGAGGCCGTCTATCTGAAAGAAGGCTCGGCATTCCGTGCCCTGCGCGGACTGCACAATGCAGGGATTATTTTGCGGGCGGGCTTCACCACCGTACGGGAGGTGGGAAATGAAGCGGAGTACGCCTGCAGCGACATAAAGCGCGCGTTGAAAGAAGGCTGGTTCGATGGCCCCACGATTCAGTGCGCAGGAAAGATCATCGGCCCCTTCGGGGGGCAATCCGCAAACGTCCCGCCGGAGCAGGGAGCATTTTGGAAGTGGGAGTACATTGACGCGGACACGCCGGACGAAATCCGGCGCGCGATTCACGAGGACATCTACTACGGGGCGGATGTCATCAAGCTGGCAACGGATAACAGTGATTTCCACTACTCCGAGAACGACATCCGCGTGGCGGTGCAGGAGGCGCATGCGGCGGGCCGGCCGGTGGCGGTGCATGTGTACGGCGGTCCGGCGGCCGACAACGTGATTCGGGGTGGCGCGGATTCGGTGGAGCACGGGTTTGAATTGACGGACGAGCAGCTGCGCCTGATGAAGGAAAAAGGCACGTTTCTGGTGGGGACAGATTTTCCCGCGGCGCATCTGGCGGGGCTGAATCCCTCGAACGACACGCTGGCTGACGCCAATGCACTGGGAAAAAAGATTATTGACCGGCTAAGCCGCGCGAACCGGATTGGAGTGAAGATGGCGTTCGGGTCCGATACGGTTACGGAGATGCCTGGACGGACGCGCGCAGATATGGTGTTTGACTATCTGGCGGTATGGCGGGCGGCGGGCGTGCCTCCGGCAGAAATGTTGAAGGCAATGACCACGAATCCGGCCGAATTGCTGCGAATCAACAAAGAGCGTGGTGCGATTGCGGTTGGGCTGTACGCGGACATTATCGCGATGCCTGCAGACCCGCTGCAGGATGTGGAGGCGCTGAAGAAGGTCAACTTCGTGATGAAGAACGGGAAGGTGGTGCGGCAGTAAGAACACTGAGTTTTAAGTGATCAGTTGTAAGTCCTAAGTAAGGCGAGACGCTCGGGCGATGCGGTCCGGGCGTTTTCGTTTTGTGGCTTGCGGCCGTGAGTGGGTGCCTGCAAAATGCGTCCTAGATGAGGAAAGAGAAATGAATGAAACTTTGTTGAAGCGTTGGCTGGATGCGTACGGAAGCGCCTGGCAAAAGCGCGATCCGCATGCTGCCGCAGAGTTGTACGCCGAGGATGGCAGCTACCAGGTCACACCATTTCTCCGGCCCATGAAGGGCCGCGAGGCGATCCGGGCTTACTGGGTCGAGGTGGCCCAGACAGAGGAAGGCATTTCTTTCGGCTACGAAATCCTGGCCGTCACGGAACAGTTTGGGATCGCTCACTGGCATGCGTCCTTCAATCGCACTCCCCCAGGGCTGAAAACCAAACTCGACGGCATTTTCGCCATTCAACTGGACGCGATGGGGAAATGCACTTCGCTGCGGGAGTGGTGGCACAAGCAGCAATAAAGTAGGCAGTGGGCATATGCGGGACGTTGCTCTGCCATGAGTCTGCGGTTATGCCATCGGAACCCCTTGTAACCTTTTGTGTGAGGCCGCAGTAAAGGTAGATAGAGGAAGGCGAGTGGAACTGCTGAGGCGATTCGCGGAAGGAGACCCGGAGGCGTTCGAGGCGCTGTTCCGGCAATATCAGGGCGAGGTATTCCGGTGGATCGTGCGAATCGTACGGAACCGGGCAGCGGCGGAAGACTTGACCGTGGAGACGTTCTGGCGGCTGCATCGGGCGCATGCGCGGTTTGACCCGGCTCGCGGCAAATGGGGCGCATGGCTACGGCGCATCGCGACCAACGTGGCGCTGGACCATCTGCGGAAAGTGCGAGGAGAAGTTCCATTGCTGGCTGATCCGCCGGATGCACCGGGAGCACACCGGGAGCCAGGGGAACGTGCGGAGTTACGCGGCCAGATTTTTCGCGCGATGGAAAGCCTCTCGCCGCGACTACGAGCGGTTGTTTTGCTGGCACTCGTGGAGGAAGAGCCTTACGAGGAGATCGCGCAGGCACTGGGGATTTCGGTCGGAGCGGTCAAAGTGCGAGTGTTCCGTGCGGTGAGGATTTTGCGAAAACAATTGTCGGAAGCAGGAGTACATCCATGAATGAGCGTGAACGGGAAGAGATCAAGCGCCTGCTGAAGGAATTCGTGCCAGCAGCGGGGCAGACGGAGCTTGGGCGGGACTTGTGGCCCACGATGCTAAAGAGATTGGAGCAGCAACCGATCCGAATGCCGTGGTGGGATTGGGCGCTGCTGGCCGGCGTGACAGTTTTGTTTTGTCTTTTTCCGGGAATGATTCCCGCGCTGTTGTACCACCTGTAAGAAAGGAGGAGTTATGAACAAGCATCCGTATTTGCGAGCGTATTTGGCGGGGATTGCCGTGCCAACGGTGTTCCTGCTGATCGTCATGAGCGCGTACACCATCATTCGATATGTATACGCGGTCCCCCTCCCCATTGAGAGGATCATCGTTTTCCCAATGGCGGCGGTGCCGAATGCGTGGGGGTTGTGGAATGTGCTGTATTCGGCGTTTCTGGTAAAGCGGCATTTTTCGCTGGGACTATTCGGCGGGGCACTGCCACTTCTGCTGGCGCCGGGAGGCTACGTCGTCACGCGACTGCTGGGTTTCACCATTCCGGACCACGTGCTCGCCGTGGCGCCGTTCGCGCTGCCCGTCGGACTCGTCATTTATTACCTGGTGTGGAAGTATTTTGTGGGGTTTCTGAATGCGGAGCTGGGGATTGCGTAGATTT
>DASPTY010000173.1:0-2908 GCA_035623175.1 Candidatus Limnocylindrales bacterium
CATGCGCGAGCAGGTCATCAGCGTCCCGCCGCAGAAGCTGATCACCAAGGACAACGTGACCGTGGAAGTGGACGCGGTGGTGTACTACAAGGTCGTGGATCCGGTGAAGTCGCAATTTGAGGTCCAGGATTTCGGATACGCATGCACCACGCTGGCGCAGACCAATCTGCGCAACTTGATTGGCGACCGCACGCTCGACGAAACGCTCGTGGCGCGCGACATGATCAACACCAACTTGCGCGAAGTGCTGGACGAAGCGACCAACAACTGGGGCGTGAAAGTGACGCGCGTCGAAGTGCAGAAGATCGATCCGCCACGAGACATCACCGAAGCCATGAG
Organism: Candidatus Limnocylindrales bacterium; assembly: GCA_035623175.1. Lineage (GTDB taxonomy): Bacteria > Acidobacteriota > Terriglobia > Acidiferrales > UBA7541 > Acidiferrum. The sequence continues at coordinate 340 of DASPTY010000173.1, forward strand.
CCGTCAGATGAAAGCGGAACGTGACAAGCGCGCCGCCATCCTGGAAGCGGAAGGCGTGAAGCAGAGCCAGATTCTGCAAGCGGAGGGCTTCAAGCAATCGGAAATTCTGAAGGCGGAAGGCGACGCACAGGCGCGAATCACGCGAGCAAACGCGGAAGCGGAGGCGGTGAAACTGGTGTCCACCGCGGCGGAAACCTACTTCAAGGGCAGGGCGGAAGTAATGCGGCAGCTCGAGGTGCTGAACAACACGCTGGCGCACAACACGAAATACGTCGTGCCGTCGAACGCAGGGCTGATCAATGTGCTCGGGTTGGACGGCGTAATGCCAAAAACCGCCTTGAAACCGGTCACCAACGATTCCGAGGCGAAGAAGTAGCTTCCATTTTTTCAAGAGGGACCATCCGGGCGGGCAATTTGGTTGTGCTAAAATAGGTGTTCCCCGAAGGAAACCCGGAGGCGTGCGATGAAATTCGGAGTAGTAGTCTTTCCCGGATCGAATTGCGACCACGACGCATATCACGCCATCGGCCACGTCCTGCACAAGCCGGTGGAATTCATCTGGCATCAATCGGAAGAACTACATGGCTGCGACGCCATCATTCTGCCCGGCGGATTTTCGTATGGCGATTATTTGCGCACGGGAGCGATTGCGCGGTTTTCGCCGGTGATGAAGGCGGTCGAGCAGTTTGCCAACAAAGGCGGGTTGGTGCTGGGCATCTGCAACGGCTTCCAGATTCTGCTGGAAGCTGGAATGCTGCCCGGGGCGATGATGCGGAACTCCGGGCTGCGGTTCATCTGCAAGCATGTCTACATCCGCGTAGAAGAGACGAATTCTCCGTTCACCTGCGCGGCGCAGAAGGGGCAAATCCTGGCGATCCCGATTGCGCACAGCGACGGAAATTACACCTGCGACGAAAGAACTCTGGCGGAACTGGAAGAAAACCACCAGGTTCTGTTTCGCTATACGACTCCGGCTGGGAAGAACGATGCGGCCGGGAACCCGAACGGATCAACGGCGAATATTGCGGGGATTTGCAACCGCGCGAGAAACGTAGCTGCACTGATGCCGCACCCGGAACGAGCCGTCGAAGAAGTGCTGGATTCCGAAGATGGGCTGGTGATTTTCCGCTCGATGATCGAAGCGCTCGTGGGCGCGGCAAAGGCGACAGCGTGAAATTGGGACAAGGGACAAAGTTAAAGGAGATTTGGTAGGGGCACGATATATCGTGCCCCTACTTTGTTGAGGGGCAATGGCGACGGCACAGACGGAAATCAGCGTGACGCCGGAGATTGCGGCGGAGCACGGCATAACACCCGAAGAGTACGCGCGGATTCAGCAGATTCTGGGACGCGTTCCGAACATCACGGAGCTGGGAATCTTCACCGTGATGTGGAGCGAGCACTGCTCGTACAAGTCCAGCAAAGTGCATTTGAAGCGGCTGCCGACGCGAGGAAAGCTCGTGGTGCAAGGACCGGGCGAGAATGCGGGCGTGGTGGACATCGGCGATGGCCTGGTCGCGGCATTCAAGATTGAGTCGCACAACCATCCGAGCTACGTGGAGCCGTTCCAGGGCGCGACCACGGGCGTGGGCGGGATTCTTCGCGACATTTTCACCATGGGCGCACGGCCAATTGCGGTGATGGACCCGCTGCGGTTTGGAGAGATTACCGCCTCGAAGACCACGACTGAAGAAGAGGCAGCGCGAAACCGGCGGATTCTGGATGGCGTGATTCGCGGCGTCGGAAGTTACGGAAATTGCTTTGGCGTGCCGACGGTAGGCGGCGAGGTCGCCTTTGAGCCCTGCTATTCGCAAAACCCGCTGGTGAACGTGCTGGCGTTGGGCATCGCCAAGAAGCAAGACTTGTTTTTCGCAAAGGCCAAGGGAACGGGGAATCCGGTGATTTACGTCGGCGCAAAGACGGGGCGCGATGGGATTCATGGCGCGTCGCTGCTGGCTTCGGCGGAATTCACCGAGGAATCGCAGCAGAAGCGCCCGAACGTGCAGGTGGGCGACCCGTTCATGGAGAAGTTGCTCCTCGAGGCGTGCCTGGAGGCGATGAAGACTGGCGCGGTTGTGGCAATCCAGGACATGGGCGCGGCGGGATTGACGTGCTCGACGTGCGAGATGGCCTCGCGCGGCGGAACGGGCATTGAAATTGACTTGGCGAAGGTACCGCAGCGCGAAACCGGCATGACGCCATACGAAATCATGCTGAGCGAGTCGCAGGAGCGCATGTTGCTGGTGGCGGAAAAGGGTCGCGAGAAGGAAGTTTTGGCGGTATTCAAAAAGTGGGGCCTGGACGCGACTGTGGTTGGCGAAGTGACCGACGGCGGCTTGCTGGTGGTGAAGGACCACGGGAAAGTGGCGGCGCAAATTCCGGCGCAACCGTTGGCGGAAGAAGGGCCAGTGTACAGCCGGCCGATCGCAGCGCCCGCGCCTCGCCAGGAGAGCGAGAAAGATTGGTTCAGGTTTGCGGCGGCGGGAACGGAGCTGACGGCGAATTTTGTAAAGCTGCTGGCCTCGCCGACCATTGCCTCGAAGAAATGGATTACCGAGCAGTACGACAC
>DASPTY010000174.1:0-18061 GCA_035623175.1 Candidatus Limnocylindrales bacterium
ATTTGTCGAAGGCCTTGTGCCGATTGGCGCGTTTGAAGAGGTTGCCGGCGCCCGCTGCGTCTACCGCGAGCGCGATCACGCCATCTCTGCAGTCCTCGGCGGCAATGGGCACCGCGGAGCTGGCCGCCGCAAGCAAGTTCAGCCGCTCTCGTGGAAACTCGGCGACCGCATCCGCGTGCGTGCCGAACGCATTGACCCGATGCGCCGCCGCGTCGAGTTCGCCCTCGTCCCTGGGATTGCCACCTCTGCTTCTGCGTAAAGCAGTTGCCGCCTTTCGCGGGCGCTTGGCCCGCCGTTTTTCCCTCGCTCCAAGGAGGAACCATGCAGGTTCAAAACACTTCCCTGGAAGTGATTGAAGATTTTCTAGCGCAACGCCGCCTGGCCATGGTCGGAATTTCGCGCGACCCCAAAGAATTCAGCGCGATGCTCTTCAAGGAGCTCTCCCGCCGTGGATATGACGTCGTCCCGGTCAATCCTGCAACGCGGGAAGTCATGGGCCGCACTTGCTACGCTCGGGTCCAGGACATCGAGCCTCCCGTCGATGCGGCACTTCTGATGACCTCACCGGAAATCACCGAGGCAGTCGTGCGCGATTGTGCCGAGGCGGGGATTCGCCGTGTCTGGATGTACCGCGCCGCCGGAACTGGAGCCGTCAGCAGCGAGGCCCTGGACTTTTGCCGCGAGCGCGGAATCTCCGTAGTTCCAGGGGAATGCCCGCTCATGTTTCTGCCGCAAAACGGGTTCCACCGCCTGCACGGCTTTATTCGCAAGATCATGGGGAGCTACCCGAAACACGTTCACGCGTGAGGCTTCTGTCTGACCGCTCCGTTCGCCCCTTGCTCGCCGCCGCGTCGAGTTCGCCGTCCTCCCCGGCGTCGCCGTCTCCGCCTCCGCGTAGTGTCCTTGTAGCGCAGAGCGAGCCTGCCCTGAGCGCAGTCGAAGGGTCTTCGAGCCCTGTGGCTTTTCTCTTGTCTTTGTAGGTACCGCCTTCTGAGGCGGTCCGCCAACGCTTACAACGCGTTCCTACAAAGCGCGTTGGCTTCCTGGAACCGCCTCGCCATCTTCTCTCCGTCGCACGGCTGCTCCAGGAGCGTCTCCGCATCCCACTCGCTCCGTCCCGGACCGAAAAAATTGCCTCCGTAGACATGTATCGCGCCGGTTAGCCGGGGAATCGGATTGGTCACCGAATGGATGATGTCGCGGCCCAACGGCACGGCGTCCTTTTCGGCCAGCGCGCGCGCTCCCGCAGCTTCCACTTTTGTGCCTCGTTCGCCTTGGATGCGTCGCCAGAAAATGTTGTCTTCCCGTCCGGAATAAATGCCGATGATCGCCCACATCTGATGATTGTGCGGAAGCACGGTCATCCACGGCGCCCAGATCACGTTCAGGATCGTCAGGTCGTCCGCGCAATAGAGCGTCTGCATCTCCGCGCGCCGCGGTTCGCCTAACCCCTTCAGGACCGCCGCGGGATCAGACACCGCGCGAGCCACCACGTCGCGAATGGAATTCTGCGAAGGCTCCTGCCGCAGCGCCGCCCGGCAATCCGCCACAAATCGCTCCAGCTCAAACATGGTTTAGGTTTTCTCCCTGTCAGACCACAGCACGAGTGTGCTTCGTGCTTCCACACTCCAACTCAATGCTTTTTGACTCCCTTCTTCTCACTATCCTTCGCCGCCCTCGTCGCCCGGTGCGAGCGCACAAGGGTGCCATGAATCATCCTCTGCGTGGAGCGCGCAAAACCACAGCCCGCACTCCTCACAGTGGTATGTCGCCTTCGCGTCGCACGCATCATCCATCGGTGACACCGCCTGGCAGGTCCACTCAATGCTCCGGGCTGTCTGACTCGCTTGTTGCGCCATGGTCACTTCCCCGCACCCGAGGATTCTACGCGCATTTTCTCATCCTGGGGATAGGGCAAAAACCGCACATGAACCGGCCGAAAAGGAGTCCCCGTGCCCTCAGCATCCCCGCACGGCGACACGGCCACGCTCAACTAGCACCGGTCGTCAGCCATTGTGCACGAATCCGCACCGCGACTCCCTCTGCACTTCTGTTATGCTATACAGCGGTTCACTCCTTCACCCTGAGCGCCACGCGCGAGGGGCCGGCTTTCCGCCAGGACGCACCGCAAATCTCTGCGAAAGGTAGTCCTACCGTGAGCACCATTGCCCCCGCGCGCCACGTGAAACGCGCCCACAATTTCAATGCTGGTCCCGCGGCCTTGCCCCTGCCGGTTCTCGAGTGCATCCGCGAAGAACTGCTCGATTACCGCGGCACGGGAATGTCCGTGATGGAACTCTCTCACCGCTCCGCAGAATTTGAGGCCATCAACAACGCCGCCGAACAGAATCTTCGCAGGCTCCTGGCGATCCCCGAAGACTACGCAGTAATTTTCGTGCAAGGCGGAGGCAGCATGCAGTTCAGCATGGTGCCGATGAACCTGGCCCTGCCGGGAAAACCCGTGGACGTGCTGCACACCGGGGCATGGACCGCGAAGGCCATCGGCGAATTGAAGAAAGGCGTTCTGCACAACATTGCTGCCAGCACCGAAGTGGAGAAATTCACCCGTGTGCCGCGCGCGGAGGAAATCAAGCATTCGCCGGACGCATCTTACACTTACCTCTGCACCAACAACACCATAGAGGGCACGCAATATCACTCTTTGCCGCCAAGCACGGCGCCGCTCGTCGCCGACATGTCGTCGGACATCGCCTCGCGGCCCATGGACGTCTCGAAATTCGGGTTAATCTTCGCCGGCGCACAAAAAAACCTCGGCCCTAGCGGCGTCACCGTCGTCATCGTGCGCAAAGATCTGGCCGAGCGCGCGGACAAGAACCTCCCGACTTTGCTGCAATACCGAACGCACATCAAGGAGAAGTCGCTCTACCACACGCCACCGACGTTTGCCGTATACGTCCTCGGCCTCGTCACCGAATGGATGGAAAGCCTCGGCGGCCTGTCAGGCATCCAGAAGCGCAACGAAACCAAAGCCAAGCTGCTGTACGACACTATTGACGCCAGCAACGGTTATTACCGCTGCCCCGTGGAAAAGAGCTCGCGCTCGGTGATGAATGTAGTGTTTCGCATTGCCGGCGGCGACGAAAGAGTAGAGAAAGAATTCGCCAAGGGTGCCACGGCTGCAAACCTCGTGGGCACGCCGGGCCACCGCTCGGTCGGCGGCATGCGCATTTCGCTCTACAACGCGGTTGGCCAGGACGCCGTCGAAGCACTTGTCATCTATATGCGCGAGTTCCAACGCACCCGCGGCTGAGGTTCACGTCCGGGCCCGGGCTCTTGTCATTTCGAGCCACGCGAGGAATCTGCTTTTGTCCTGCCCCTGAAAAATTGCAGGCGTTCGCCGAGGACTCCGCTGTAAACTAGCTTCGCTATGTATGCCATCGCGATCGGAGTTTTCCTTCACCTTGTCGGCATGATCGCCCTCTTCGTTGGCTACGGCCTTGAATGGGCGGCTTCTTCGCTCTTGCGCCGTTCGACCACCGCGGACCAGGCCCGCGCCTGGTTGCGCATCTACAAACTCTCGCTGCCCATCTCTGGGCCCGGCCTGCTGCTGCTGATCGCCAGCGGCGGCTACCTCGCTTCCGTCACCGGCGGAATGAAGCAGAGCTGGATTTCCGCTTCGCTTCTAGCCATCGTTTTCGCCCTGGGCATAGGCTTCGTGTTTATCCTGCCGCGCGTCCGCACGCTCCGAGCCGCCTTACCTGAGGGAAACGCGCTACTCTCCGAAGCCGGTCTCACGCGCGTGCAGGATCCCATGCTAATAACGCTGATCCGCGTGCGGTTCATTCTCGCGCTCGGCATCGTCTATGTCATGACCGCGAAGCCGCAATTCCTTTCGACTTCGCTCTTTATTTTGCTCGGAGCTGTCGTCGTCGGTCTGCTCTGCGCGATGTCCGCCTGGACATCGGCTCTTCGCTCCGCAAAATCCTAGCCGCCCGGTTCCGCGGTCCGGACCTCTGGCCAAATCCGGAAGCGAGAGGCATACTCTGTCCGCCCGTTGACGATGCCGAGAACGCCTCAATTTTTCCCCGACCCAAACGCGATCGCCCATAAGGCGGCGAAGTATGTACCGGCCATGGAGACTCGGGTGGCCGCACATCCTGGCCAATTCCGTTTCCTTGTGGCCTTGCACATTGTTCTCGGTTACACGTTGTATCTGTCTGTCGTGGCTTTAGCACTACTTCTGACTGTGGCCGCGATTTTCGCTGCCTTCGCTGCCCGCGCCATCTGGCTCGGGATCATGGCTCTGGGCTCGCTGGCCAGCGGCATTGCGCTGCTGCAAAGCCTTCACGTCGAAATTCCGCCACCGAAGGGCATTCCTGTGAGGCGCGAGGATGCGCCGCACCTTCACGCAACGGTGGAGAAGCTCGTGGAAGAATCGGGAGCGCCGCAGATCGACGAGATCTTGCTCATCGTGGAGCCCAACGCCTCCCTGGCCAGCCGCTACGTAAACGGCCTCTTCGGGCGTGTCTCGACCACACTGCTTTTGGGCTTACCGCTCCTGCAACTTTTGTCGCCCATGGAATTCCGGGCTCTGCTTCGGCATGAGTTCGCGCATTCCTCCGGCGGCCACGGTTACTCGTTTGCCTGGATCTCTCGCGTATGGGAAACCTGGAACGAATTGCCGCTCACGGAAACGGAAATGAACAAGGCCGCGCGGTGGCTGCTGCCGCCGATCTTTCGCTGGTTTGTCCCCAAGTTGAACGCGTATGCGGCGGTCCTGTCCCGCGCCCACGAATTCGCTGCCGACCGTCTTGCGCAGGCTCACTCCGAGGATTCCCCGCCGGACCTTATGCTCGTCCGGGTGGCCCTCGCCAACCAGTTTGCAGCTCAGAGGTTTTGGCCGCAGATCTGGAAAGGAACACGCGACCAGCCCCGCACTCCTACGGAGGTATTTTCCCGACTGAATGAGTTTGCCCGGTCCGTGTCCACTGCTGACCTTCGCGTATGGACCAATCTGGCCTTCCAGAACAAATCGCTTCCTCTCGACTCGCACCCCGATTTGACCACACGCCTTAAGGCACTGGATTCCAGCCTCGATGCCGAATACTGGACCCTGCAAATTGCAGAGTTGGGCTTTCTTCCTCAAGCTTCCGCCGCTTCGGAATATCTAGGTGAGTCCCTCCCTCGATTCGAGAGCGAACTGACTCAGAAATGGGCGCGCGGGTCCTTTCTGAATTGGGAGGAAGCGTTCAAGGGGTGGGATCAGAATCGCAAGCTCTTGGCGCGATTGAATGAGAGTGAGAAGCAGCAGCCACTCACTGCCGAAGAATCGCTTCAGCGCTCTCTATGCGTCTGGAACCTGGATGGGCCTGCGGCCTCTGAACGATTCTTGAAAACGGCCCTAGAGGCGTTCCCGAACAGCGACGAACTCGCTTTCTATTTCGGCCGATGCTTGCTGGCACAGGATAAAGAAGAAGGCATCGCATTCATGGAGCGCGTTATTAGCCGCGCCCCGTCGTCTCTACGCTACGAGGGCACCGTTGAAATCTGCGATTACCTGCGCCGCCGTGGGCGCGAAGCCGACGCGGCTGCCTTCTACGAGCGCATGGGGCGCGAAGAAGAGCAGCGGCAGAAAGCGGCGCGCGAGCGCGGCAACATCTCCCCGTATGACGACTTGGTCTCGCATGGCTTGGATGTCCCATCGCTTCAGAAGATCTCCACCCGGGTGCAGGCACTGGACTGGGTCGTGGAAGCTTTTCTCTGCCGGAAGCCGACGCCTCTTTCCCCCGATCTGCCGCTTTACCTGCTGGCGCTAAAGCCGCGGCGTGGCTTCCTGATTCCAGCGTTCCAGCCAGGCATGACCGCCTTCGACGAGGTCGCCGCCTTAAACTGTTATCCTGCGGAGACAAGGTTTCTTCTGCTGACTGGCTCGCAGCCGACGTTGGAAAAAAAGATCCGCAAACTGCCGGATTCACTGCTTTTCAAGCGCTGACGAGGCGAGCAGCTTTTGACACACATTTCCACGCTGCGGCCTCCAAAAAAATAGGGTGGAATTCCTTCCACCCCATTTCTTGCCGCAGTTGTCACTGCGTCTTACGTCAGATCGAACAACAAGACTTCCGCGTCTTCCACTCCCGTCAGCTCAACGCTTGTTTCGTCGGAGATTGCCGCGCCATCACCGGTTTCCAGCGCCTTGCCGTTCAGCGTGATGCTCCCGCGCGCAACTTGGACGTACGCGTGGCGTTCCGGCTTGAGCGCGTGGTTTACCTTCTCGCCCGGCGCCAGCAGGGTTACGTAGAGTTCGTTGTCCTGCCGAATCTTCACCGAGCCGCCGCGCCCATCCGGCGAAGCAACGAGGCGCAAGTTGGCGCGCTTTTCCGCCGCGGAATAGTGCTTCTGGTCGTACGTCGGCGCGTAGTTCTTCTTGTCCGGGAACATCCAGATTTGGTACAGGTGCACGGTCTCCTTTTTCGAAGCGTTGAATTCGCTGTGCTCGACACCGGTACCCGCGCTCATGTACTGCACGTCACCCGGGCGGATGACGGATCCGTTGCCCATGCTGTCTTTGTGCGCGAGTGCTCCGTCAAGCACGTAGGTGACGATCTCCATGTCGCGGTGCGGGTGCGTGGGGAATCCGCCTCCGCCGACGATGCGGTCATCGTTCATGACCCGCAACGTCCGGAAGTGGACGTACTTCGGGTCGTAGTAATCGGCAAACGAGAAGGTGAAGCGCGTATCGAGCCAGCCGTGGTCGGCGTGGCCGCGTTCGTCGCTCTTGCGGATGGTAATCATGGTGGCCTCCTTGGGTAGCCGGGTTTAATGATAGTCGTTATAACAACTATTGTCAAGAGGTGTATTATTAACACCCTCCCTCGATCTATCTGCTTCTCCCCCAAGCCCTTGCCTCCCCGCCCCGCCCGCCATATCCTCCACCAACCCGCGACCCAGGTTTCCCCACTTTCTTCCTTTAGTGTAAAGTGGTAGCTCTATCTGGCTACGCTCCAGGCCGACCAATCGAGGTAAGTCGCATGGACTCTGCACTTCCCGGAACAAAAACGAACGCCGTGGACGCCAAATCGGCGCGGCGCGAAACGGTCACCATCACGGACAACCGCACGGGCAAGGCCTACGAAATCCCCGTCACCCACGACACCATTCGCGCCAGCGACTTGCGCCAGATCAAGGTGGATCCGGCCGACTTCGGGATGATGAGTTATGACCCAGCATTCAGCAACACCGCGTCGTGCATCAGCCGGATCACCTACATTGACGGAGACCGCGGCATCCTGCGCTACCGTGGCTATCCCATCGAAGAACTTGCCGAAAAATCCACGTACCTGGAAACGGCTTACTTGCTCCTCTACGGGGAGTTGCCGAACGCATCGCAATTGAAGGACTGGATCTATCACATCACGCATCACACGTATATCCACGAGAGCATCAAGAAATTTCTGGACGGCTTTCACTACGACGCGCACCCCATGGGGATGTTGACTTCGACGATCGCGGGACTCTCCACCTTCTACCCGGATGCCAAGCACATTTTCGATGCCGAATCGCGGAAGAAACAGACCTATCGCCTGATTGGTAAAATGCCGACCATTGCGGCGTTTTCCTACCGGCATACCCTGGGAATGCCGTACGTCTATCCGGACAATGACCTGAGTTATCCGGGCAACTTCCTGAACATGCTCTTCCGGACGAGCGAGACGCGCTATCAGCCGAATCCAACGCTGGAGCGCGCACTGGACATCTTGTTCATCCTCCATGCCGACCACGAGCAGAACTGCTCGGCGAACACCATTCGCGGCGTCGGGAGCTCGCACGTGGATCCATTCTCGGCCGCGGCGGCCGCAATTTCCGCGCTGTACGGCCCGCTGCACGGCGGCGCGAACGAAGAAGCCTTGCGGATGCTGATGGAAATCGGCTCGGTGCAGAAAGTCCCCGATTTCATCAAGCGGGTGAAGGCTGGCGAGACGCGTCTGATGGGTTTCGGCCACCGCATTTACAAAAATTACGACCCGCGCGCCCGGATTATCAAGAATATTGCTTACGAAGTCTTCGACTTGATGGGGAAGAACCCATTGCTCGAGATCGCCCTGGAGTGCGAGCGGATTGCGCTCGAAGACGAGTACTTCATCAAGCGCAAGCTCTATCCCAACGTGGACTTCTACACCGGGCTGATTTACCAGTCCATGGGCTTCCCCATGACCATGTTCCCGGTGCTGTTCGCCATTCCGCGCATGTCCGGCTGGGTGGCTCAGTGGGAAGAGATGCTGCTCGACCCGGAACAGAAAATCGCGCGGCCCCGCCAGATCTATCTGGGACACGACACGCGAGAATATTTGGTCATCGATCAGCGACCCTGAGTAGCCGCATCTTTGCATCTGTAGAAAAGAACGCTGTGCCCCGCCCAAAAATAAGACGAAACGCTTTTTCCATGCTCGAAGGAAGAGCGGTTTCCAATGAAACGTATCCTCTTTGCATACCGCGGCAATCGTTGTCACTCGACAACTCCGATGCCACAGGTATAGTGAAGTGTGCGAGGTCGTATGGGCTCAACCCCGAATTCTCCTCAATCCGGTCCTCGTCGTCGCAGCCAAAGAGTATTAATGCAGGTCGCGGTCCGCATCCGCGGGAACGACTCCGAGGGCAAAGCGTTTGAGGAAGAAGCGACCACGCTGGCGATCAGCGCCCACGGCGCCCTGGTTCAACTCCAGGCACGTCTCACGAGTGGCAGCACCGTCCGCGTGCAACACAAGCACACTGAGCAGGAGGAGGAGTGCCTGGTGGCATTCCTTGGGCCGGTCCGCTCGGGCAAGGCGGAAATCGGGCTGGAATTCTCGAAGCCCTGCCCGACTTTCTGGCGCGTGGCGTTTCCCCCGGAAGACTGGAGCCCGAGGCACCCCGACGCGCGCACAGTGATCTCCACAAGCGTCCCCAAGAAGTAAGTTCCTTGAAAGCCCGCTAGGTTCACGTGCCATGAGATTTTTCCTGTGGTGTGCGAGTGAGTCTGCCGCGACGGAGCGCACTGGGTTCACATCGAAGCACCCAATCTGAATGCGGTCACTTTCATCGGCGGGAAGGGTTGGGCGGTCGGGCCAAAGGGCTTGGTGGCGCAATTCGTGGATCAGGCCAAGTATTCCAGTCAGAACTAGTGCTAAATCTATAAATTTCAGAAAGTTAACGATTCACGTCCCTTCAGTAAGGTCGATTAAGCGCGCGCTGCCACCTGCCTTTTTCATCACAAGGCACCCGTCGGACTATTGCCAGCGGCACCTCTATTGAGGAATCTGAGCGTATTCGGGCAGCCCCAGGTGCCCTTCGCACTGGAGGGCGGCTGCTCCACTACAGGTGTCCGATGGCAACGATTGATCGGCAAGAGCTCGACCGGCTCGAGAAGCGCGGCCTTCAACTCACGGTTCTTTCGGCAGTGTTTGTGCTGATTCTCGCTGCGGGTCTCGCCATTTTCATGTACCCCCTGGTATTCGTCCACCCGGAAGGAAACAAGTGGACGCTGCGCGTGGCCTTTTTCGGATTTTGCGCGCTGACCTTGCTGTTCTTGTCTTATCTCTTCGACCGGCAGCGAACCTTCAACAAGCTGAAGGACCAGTTGCTGGTGGAACTGGAGCGAAACGTGGCACTGCAGCTTCAAGCGAGCACAGATTTGCTGAAGTCCATGCCGAACCAAGACTATTTCTGGGACCGTCTAACCATGGAATTTCGTCGCGCCCTCACCATGCAAAAGACGCTGTCGCTGGTGATTGTCAAGGCCAAGCCGGGCCCGCGCGCTACGTTAAACGACCAGCAAGGCGCGTTGAGCGACGCAGCCAAAGCCATGTCCAAACGGTTGCGGCCGAATGATTCGATCTACCACCTCTCCGATGACCTTTTCGGAATTGTTTTGCCCGAGACCGATACGCTGAATGCGAAGCGCATTGCCGTCCGTTTGCAGGAAGAACTCCAAGGAGTCCGCGCAAGGTATGGCTCCACATTCGATCTTTCCGCGCACAATTACCCGGACCACGTGAAGAGTTCGCACGAACTCGAAGACATCGTAAAGTCCATGCTGCCGGAAAAGGCGGAATGGGAAGTGCCCGCGGAAACGCCTGCCACTTAGGAAGCTTTTCGACCGTGACGGAACTAGCGAAGCGCTTGCTGAAGATCGTCGATCAAGTCCCCCGCGTCTTCGAGACCAATGGAGACGCGCACTGTCCCTGGCTGTACCCCCGCCCGGTTCAATTCTTCCTTGCTCATCCGGTAGTGCGACCCATAAATCGGCAGGATTATCAGCGATTCCACGCCGCCCAGACTCGCAGCAAGTAAGAAAAGCTTGGCGCGATCGCAGAACCGGCGTGCCGCCGGGAGTCCACCCTTCACGTCAAACGCCAGCATCGAACCGAATCCACGCATCTGCCGCTTGGCAAGCGCGTGATCCGGATGGGACGGCAAGCCAGGGTAATGCACGCGCGCGACCTTGGAATGTTTTTCGAGGAATTTCGCGACGCGCAGCGCCGTCTCGCACTGCCGTGCCACGCGGACGCCTAGCGTTTTGACGCCGCGCATCAGCAGGAACGCCACTTCCGGATCCATCACTCCGCCGAGATAGCTGACCATGTGGCGCACGCGCTCGATGTACTTGCTGCTTCCGGCCACCACTCCCCCGAGTAGGTCGGAATGCCCCGAAAGTCCTTTCGTGACGCTGTGCACCACCATGTCAAAACCGTACTCCACGGGATTCTGCAGGATTGGCGTGGCAAACGTGCTGTCGACGACACTAACGAGTCCGCGCCTTTTGGCAAAGGCACCGGCTTTCCGCAAATCCACGAGATAGAGCGACGGATTCGTGGGCGTTTCCACGTATAGGCACTTGGTGCGCGGGGTAACAAGCTTTTCAATTCCTGCAAGCGAAGAGTCCACGTGGCGCACGACAATTCCGAATCGGGGAAAGATGTCGCGCATCAGGCGATATGCCCCGCCATATACCTGCGAGGTAGAAATCAGTTCATCGCCGTTCTGGAGCACGCTGAGCAGCGCGCTCGAAACCGCGGCCATGCCCGAGGAAGTCACCACGGCATCCTCTGCGGCTTCGAGCGCAGCGACCTTCTTCGCGGCCACCGCCAGCGTCGGATTGGCGTCGCGCGTGTACATAAACGCTTTGCTTTTCCCTTCGGCCCAGAGCTTCAGTTCCTCCGTGGAATTGAGCGCAAAGGTGGAAGACCGCACGATCGGAAAGCTCACCGGGGCATCCACGCCGTGGCGTGAAGGTTCCCCCGCGTGAATTGCTCTTGTCTGGATGTTGTGATGGGAACGCGTTTTGTTCTTCATCAGCGCGAATCTTCGCTCACATTGAGCTTTCCGGCAACCACCAATTTGGCGCCGAAATGAGTTTAGACAAAAACGCGACTTTCGTGTGTCATAGCGATGAGAAACGAACCGGGGCGGTGGCCTTGGAAGCAGAAAAGGGAGCGGCGAAGTCGCTCAAGGCTCTTTACGAGAAGCACGGCGCGGCGCTGGCGGCCTACGCGTGTTGCTGCGGCCTAGACTTTGCCTCGGCGGAGGATGTCGTGCAACAGGTGTTCTTGAAACTTCTGCGGGGTGAGTCGCGCCCGGCGCAGGCGCCACTCGCTTATCTCTATCGCGCAGTGCGAAACGCAGGATTGAATTACCAACGCGCCCGCCGCCGCGAAGCTCCGTTCCCAGAAGGTGAGCTCTGTTTCGGGCACCCGACAGCTGACGCGGCTGAAGTGCTTTCGCTGCAGATTGCCCTGCGCGAGTTGCCGGAAGAGCAGCGCGAGACCGTGTTTTTCCGGATCTGGAGCGGAATGACCCTACAGGAGATTGCCGATATGACTGAAACACCGTTGAACACCGTGGCGTCGCGATATCGCTACGCACTCGAAAAATTGCGCGCACAACTCGGAACTCCGCCAGGAAGAGCAAGGAGTGGTCATGCATAGAGATGAGCACGATTTGGAAAAGTACCTGACTGAATTCCGGCCGCGCGCCGTTCGCCCGCTACGTGTTTCGCAACGAGTTTCACATTTCTGGTTGGCGGGCCTGGCTGCGGCTGCCGTGGTGCTGTTGGGCGTCGGATTCGGTCTCTGGTACGCGGGGCATGATCGCCTCTCGCCACCTGAACTGAAGGAGCAGCGCGTCCAGGTCGAATTCCATTTGAATAGGACCAGATTGACCAACATGGAATTGACCCGCCTCGCCCTAGAGGATGAGAAACAGTTCCAAGCACAGCTTGAATCGGAATCAAGGCAGGTATTGCCCGACTTTACTCAGCAGCAAAGCACGTTGCGGATTCTCGCGAAGGAGTGAGGAGCCATGTGGACACGAGCCTTGTTGTCTAGCTTGTTTTTCCTTGTCGCCGGCGCTGCCGCTTTCTGTCAGCCAAGAGCATTGCCCGAAACGCGCAACGCAGCGCTGCGCTACTGGCAGGCATTCGCCGAACTGAAGGATCCACCAGCAGACAAAGCCATCATAGATGAGATGGAAAGGGTTCTGACCGGCCAGGCGCCTTGGGATGAGGAGAAGCTAGGCAGAATTGTGGCCGCCAACGAAATTGCTTTGGGCATTCTGCAGCGGGCAACGAAACTGCCGGAGTGTGACTGGGGTGTCGAGTACAGTCGGGGGCCACAGGCTTCGATCGCGTTTGTGCCGCGGGCCCACGTGCTTGCTCGGCTCAATCTGCTACAGGGCATCCGGCAAGCGGCCAGGGGTGAATCGCAGGCCGCGGTGGATTCGTGGGTCGCGGGGATTCGGTTTGCGCAGGACCTAACCAAGGGCGGCTCGCTGATTTTTTCATTGACTGCCAAAAGCGTGCTCCAACTAGAGTTGCGCACATTGGCGGCAGAAGCAAAACTTGGACATCTGAAACCGTCCCAAAAGAAACAGCTATATGCGGGAGTGAATGCCCTGCCAGAGGACGGTTTTGACTGGGGACTGGCGTGGGAGATGGACGCGGCTTCTACCGATGAGTTTTTTGAAGAACTGCAGCGCTCCCAGCACCCGTTGGGTCTCTTCGAAAAGTTGATGGGTGAAGCGGCACCGAGAGGTTGCGTGCCCCCGAGTGCCGAGCAACGAAAAATCTACAATGAATATATGGCGGATGTGGCGGCGGCCTTGCGCCTCCCGCCGACAGCGGCCAAGCAGCGCATCGCGGATTTGGAGGGGAAAGCCAAGACCATCTGCGAATCGATCCGGCAAGCCATTCCCTCGGCCCAGCACGTGAACGATGCGCGCCTTGAAATCATGGCTGCCCGGAAAGAACTTCTGGACAACATCGCAAGTCAGTAGAATGAATTCCATTCGCCAAAGTCCGATCTGGCTTAGGGAAGACAGAAGCGCAACCATGACGTGGGAGACTCTAACAGCAGAGTGCCTCGCATTGGACTGGCCACCTCTGGATGGTGTTGGCTGGAGTCTGGTTCCTGATGTGGTTCGGCATGAAGCGGGCCAAGAAGATTGAGACTCCCTTGGAAATATTGCAGCACGCGCTGCCCGTAATGCTCGGATTCTGGCTGCTGTTTGCAAGAGACTCGGAATGGCCCAAAGGGGAATTTCCGCCCGGGTCCGGAGCAGTGTGGTGGATCGGACTTGCGCTCACGGCCGCTGGCATCGGCATAAGCATCTGGGGGCGATTCACTCTGGGAGCGAACTGGAGTTCCACGGTGACACTGAAACATGGGCACGAGTTGATCCGGGCCGGGTTGTACCCTCGGATGCGCCATCCCATCTACTCCGGAATCCTCCTCGGCATGATCGGGACAGCGATCATTTAGGGGCACTTGCGGGGCTGGGCCGGCTTTGCGGTTGTTCTGGCCACCTTTTACATCAAAGCGCGGCGCGAAGAGAGCTTTCCGGCAACCGCCAATTTGGCGCTGAGATGAGTTCGCAGAAGATGCAGTCTCACGTGTCATGGACCGTGGGAATCTGTCGAGGCACTGGCTTTGCATCGAAACGCGTTGAATTCCCCTTTGCTTCACCTGTCACCAGTACAATACCAGTATGGTGATAAACCACATCTTGCTCCTCCCGATGCTGGTCGGCGGCTCGAATCGCGGTTACGACCCGTACCTTTGGCTGCATCTGTCCACACTCGCATGGATCGTGTTTCTGATCTATTGGATCGTCTCCGCGAGAAAGCTCAAGAGCGTCAAGCAGCGTGAGCCGCGAGGTGAGCGGTTGGTTCAAGTCATTGTTATGGTGGGAGCATATAGCCTGATGTTCAATGAATTCTTCGGGCGCGGCTGGCTTGGGACGCGCTTCCTTCCCGAATGGTCGCCAATCGGCGCAACAGGCCTTGCCGTCACTGTCTTGGGTGTTGCGATCGCCATTTGGGCGCGCTGGCATCTGGGAGAAAACTGGAGCATCGCGGTCACCTTAAAGGAAGGGCACGAGTTGATTCGCTCCGGACCCTACCGGCGCATCCGTCATCCAATCTATACGGGTATGTTGCTGGCTACAGGAGGAACTGCGGTTGCGTTAGGCGAGTTTCGCGGGCTTATCGCCTGTGCCATTGCCGCCACGAATTTGTACCTCAAGGCCAAGAAGGAAGAGCGTTTCCTGGCGGTCGAATTCGGCGAAGCATTCGACGAACACACACTGCATACCGGCATGTTTCTCCCGAAACTGACGTGATAGGGAACGCGGAACCGCTTGAGAGGAGAAGAGCACTCGTTGCGCCGCAGTTCCAGTCTGTCGGCACTCCTTCTCCTTCCATACAAAAACACTTGCAGCACCCGGACGAACTGACTACTGTGCGATGGCAAACCCGATGACAAGCACACTTCGCACACCCCTGACGCACAACCAGTGGCGCGGCTTTTTTGCCGCGTGGGGCGGCTGGGCGCTCGACGGCATGGACTCCTACATCTTCGCGCTCGTCATGGTTCCCGCACTGAAAGAGCTTTTGCCTCACTCCGGCTTGCGGAACGACATCGCGGGGATCGGCAAGTACGGCGGCATTCTCTTCGCCATATTTCTAATAGGCTGGGGCTGCGCGTTTCTGTGGGGCCCCATTGCCGATAGATACGGGCGCGTTCGCACGTTGATGCTGACCATTCTCTGGTACTCCATGTTCACGTTTCTCTGCTGCCTCAGCAGGAACGTGTGGCAACTGGGGCTCTTCCGCTTCCTGGCGGGCATCGGGATTGGCGGCGAATGGGCGATGGGCGGGACGTTTGTTGCGGAAGAGTGGCCGGAAGACCGGCGCAAGCCGGCCGCAGGCTGGATGCATACCGGCTACTATGTCGGATTTTTCCTTGCGGGACTCGCCAATTCCCTGGTCGCGGCACATTACGGCTGGCGCGCCATGTTTGCGCTCGGTGGGTTGCCCGCGCTGCTTGTCGGATTTATCCGCTACGGCGTGCACGAATCGAAGCGCTGGGAGAGCACCGCGGGGCAAGTGCGCACCTGGTCCATTCTCCGGCCGCTGGCGGAACTGTTTTCCTCTGAATACTGGAAACGCTCGCTCCTCAATGCACTCTATGTCCTGGTGTCCATCATTGGGCTGTGGGCCGGTTCCGTCTACGTTCCTGCGGCGGTGACGGAAATTGCCGGCCGGTCGAAACTCACGGGTGCGCCGGTCACACACCTCGTCTCCTTGGCTACCATGTTGCTCTCGGCCGCGACGATCCTCGGCTGCATCATCTTGCCGCCCATTGCTGAACGCATGGGACGGCGAGCCACACTCGCGCTCTATTTCCTGTTGATGTTCCTCGCCATCTCTGTCGGATTTGGGTACGTCTTCTATCTGCCCGCCAATGCTATGAATCTGTTCTTCGTCTGCCTGTTCTTGCTCGGTTTGGGCGGCGCCAATTTCGCGATGTACACCCTCTGGCTACCCGAACAATATCCGACGGAATGTCGTGGCAGCGCGTTTGCCTTCGCAACCTCCGTGGGACGATTCGTCGGCGCTGGATTTACCTTTTTAGTAGGCGCGGGAGTCGCACACTTTCACACCATTGGCACGCCCGTAGCCCTGACCTCGCTCGCGTTTGCCGTTGGCTTGCTGCTTCTGCCATTCGGCCACGAGACCCGCGGGCAGGCGCTCCCGGCTTAGCTTGGGCTCAGGCTGATCAATCGTTGATCGCCTGATAGGCCAGCTCATGCACCTGGCGATCGAGTTCCAAATCCCCGGTCGGATGAAGTTGTCCCATGAAAACAACGATCATCTGTTCTTTGGGGTCGATCGAGAACGTGGTGTAGAAGAAGCCGCCCCAGCTGTATGTGCCCGGCGAACCCAGTTCCGAGAGCGGGCCTTTTTCGCCGTCTATTCCGAAACCGAGGCCGAAGGCAAAGTCTGAGGCGATCTTTCCCAGTTGATCGTGGGTCATCAACTCGACCGATTTGCGGCTTAAGATGCGCACGTTGCCGAGCTTTCCTCCCTCGAGCATCATTTCGCAGAAGCGTGCATAGTCCGCAGCGGTGGAATTCAGGCCTGCACCACCGGAGAAAAGCCTTTTCAACCCGCGGTAAGGATAGTCGGCAGAATAAGTGAACGTGCCTTCGGTGATGGGCGCGTCCGGAAAACGGTTGAGTCCTTTTTCGGCAGAATAGGTGTAAGCCGTGGCGAGGCGATCGAGTTTGTTCTCGGGCGGGAAGAAATAGGTATCCTTCATGCCCAGCGGTTCAAAGAGACGCGTGCGCAGAAATTCGTCGAAGGGCTTTCCCGACACGACTTCGACAAGGCGGCCGAGAACGTCAACGCCAAGACTGTACTCAAAGCGTTCTCCCGGATTGAAGAGCAGCGGTAGTTTGGCGAGGCGCTCGGTGCTGTCGCCAATGGTGCCGTCGTATGGGAGCAGGCCGTGAGCAATATTGGCGTCCCGATACATCGCGCCAAGATCGCCGTTCCAGTTGTAGGTGAGACCGGACGTGTGACGCAGGAGATCGCGGATGGTGATTTCACGCGTTGCGGGGATGGAGTAAGGCGCGCCGCCGCCCGCAGGTTTGACCAGCACCTTGGGATTCTTGAACTCCGGAAGATATTTGGAAACAGGATCCTCGAGCAGGAAGCGCCCCTCCTCGTAGAGAATCATGACCGCGGCGCTGGTGATGGGCTTGGACATCGAGCAGAGGCGGAAGATGCTGTCGGTGCGCATGGGCTTGGCCGCTTCGCGGTCCTGCATGCCTTGCGCCTTAATCCAGGCAACTTGTCCGCGGCGCATCACCAACGTGACGGCTCCGGCGATGCGCTTGTCATCAATGCTCTTTTGTACGGCCTTGCCGATGCGATCCAGGCGCTCCGCCGAAAGGCCGACCGATTCGGGCTTCGCGGTGGGTAAATCCTGTGCGGTGCAAATGGAACAGACTAGTGCACAAAAAAGAAGCGACAAAAACACTCTTCTGAACATGGCGTGTGAGGCTCCTAGGTTAAATAGAATCGAAGCGATGAACTCAATGCTGAGGCTGATTCTATACCGAAAGAGTTTTTGCAGGGACGGCCGTCTACCAGCGATCAGGCTAGCGCCGAAACCTGATAGAAGTACTCGACGTACGAAAGCGTGGCGCCATCCATCCCGCGAACCTTTGGATTCTTCGACTCGATGACGTAATACTCGTCCGGAGCGTGCGCACCACTTCCGTGACCGAGCCCGAAGTGGGTCGCAGGCAGCTTCAGCGGCTCACCCGTAAACACAAACCCCGGCCAGGAGCCAGCGGTTCGAGGAAGCGCCACGGGATCGATGCCTTCCAGTTTGTAAACGGCATCTTCCGCCTTGCAAATGCCCGCGTCTATGGGCGTGGACGTCGGGTCGTAGCCGCCGGTGACATTCACTTCAATGTCCGCGAAGCCGTGTTTCGCAAGATGGTTCTTCAAAGCGGCGACCGCGTCATTCTTGGTCATGTCCGGAACAAGGCGTAAGTCCATCTTGGCGACGGCTCGGCCCGGCAAGATGGTCTTGCCTCCGGGTCCCGTGTAACCACCGACGAGTCCTTCGATATTCACCGTCGGTTGCGAAACGAGAAGTTCCAACGCTTCCTGCCAACCGACATCGTGCACCCAATGGCTTACGCCCAACTGCTTCTTCGCGGTGGCTTCATCCAGGCGCTTGGCCGTCGCGGCAACCATGCTCTTCTCAGCTGGGCT
>DASPTY010000175.1:0-7447 GCA_035623175.1 Candidatus Limnocylindrales bacterium
GCAGGGGCTCCCCTCCGGGTCAATGGCGGGCACGTTGAACTCGGGCCAAATCAGGGCCACAATCGTGGCTGTGAAAGTTGCAAACAGGCTGGGAAGGCTGGCAATTCCGTGGCTCGGCAGCAATTGCTGCAGCTTTCAGGAGGACAACACGGAAGATATCTGCAGGCAGGGGCTGGGTAAGAGGGGAGGAATCATTAAGAGATCCCTCGCATCCGTGGTGGTGCTGCTGGCGTGCTCGTGCGTTTTGGCGGCGCAGACAGATTCGAGGAACAACTGTCAACTATTGGTGCACGTTCGGATCAGCGACGAGCGGGGGATCGAGTCGCCAATTCAGGTTGAAGTCCATTCGCCACAAGGAGTGATCGCGACCGTCCAAATTGTCGGAGGCGAGCCGGCGCAATTCCAAGTCGCGAACGGGAAGACGTACCGTCTGAAAGTTTTCGGGACGAACATCGAGGCCGTAACGACGGCGTATTTCGAGATCAACCCTTTGGAACTGGTACACGCAGAGACCATTTATGTGAAGCCTAAGAACCAGCAGCCGGCGGGAGAATCGGCACCAGGACCCGCCAGGATCTCCGTCAGCGAAATGAACATTCCCAAGAAGGCAAGCGCGGAAATGAACAAAGGGCTGGAGGCGTATTCCAAGGGGGAGATGGAGACGGCCGCGGCCCACTTCGAAAAAGCCGTCACCGCGTATCCGCGCTATGCGCGGGCCTATGAGATGTTGGGAGTGATTGCGGTCAAGGGCTCCGAGCGCGTAAGGGCGAGAGAATTGTTCTCGAAGGCGATTCAGGCGGACGGCGCGTTCTTGACGGCATACGTGGACCTGGCGCGGATGGATCTTCAGGACCAAAAGTACGCCGAATCGGAGTCTTTGCTGGCGAAGGCGATTGCCATGAATCCATCCATGCCCGAAGCCAGCGCCTTACTGGCGACCACGGAGTTCGCGAACAAGGAATACGACAAGGCGCTTGCGGAGGTTGGGCGCACCCATGCGCTCCGCAATCACGAGCAATTCGCGGAAGTGCACATCATGGCAGGCAAGGTGCTTAGAATGCAGAATCGCCGTGAAGAGGCGATTGCCCAGTTCGAGCTATTTTTGAAAGAGAAGCCGGACAGCCCGGAGGGGGAGAGCGTCCGCCAGGCAATCGCTTCACTTAAGGCGGGAAAACCACGCTAAAGACTGCTGCGCATCCCAACCCAGCCGAGGCAAGCGTCGCCCTCAGGACCAAAGAACAAGATTGGGGTTCCAATTTGCCTTGAGATTGGACGTATCCACCACAGCTGAAACACTGAATCCAAGGACAGGCAAATGCGGCAGGGGGCTGATTCACGGAAATGCCGGAGCAAGTGGTCCTAATGCGCAAGTTGCGGATAAACCGAGTTGCCAGGCAGCGACTGATGCATTTCGGACGCTATGAACTTCAGGTACACGAACACGGCAACCCCGGGCGAGATCGGACACGCCACAGCGAGCCAGGCCAGTCTTAACTACTTCTTGAAGAATGCAAGGTAAAGAGCGACCAACAGGCACACGAGGCCCGCAAAGAAAGGAAGCTCTAATCCTGTGACCATTAGCTTTTGGGAGACTGTCATGCCGTCCCAAAGTTGGCGAAGGTCCGTGGAGTTGCGAAGTCCCGGGACCACCTTGAACACACTCAGTCGAAAAAGAAGCCAGCCTGCCACGGTGAGGGTCACACCCGAAAAGAAAAATTTTCTCTTCACGATCCCTCCCTACAGATTCACGGTCGTTCAGCTCTTGACGACAAATCTGCGTTCTGGAGTTGTCCGCCTCCGGGCAAGCTTTCTCAGTGACCGGGGTCACCAGTTCGCGCCCATGTTACCTGTGCGGAATCATTGAGACGCTAACTTCGCTTCGTTATATGACGTTCGCGGGTCGAAGGTCAATGGAGCCAGCACGACAAATCAGGCATGTTCGCGGTCCCTGATTAACGTCCTGCGCGAGAAGTTGGTTGTGATGCCAACCTTGCTCGCAATGCGGCTTACCTGCTTCCGGGTTGCGCGTGACGCTTCCGGCTGGGCGGAGTTGGGGGAAGAGGCGATAAACTTACCGAAGCAGACTCCTCACAGCAACAACGGTAGCGACTCTGCTATCGTGGCGATAGCGGAGGTGGGCGGTTGGAAGATCAAGTGGTGACCCTGCTCCGGGGCCAGCTCGCGAACATCATCTTAGGTGCAGTTTTCCTGTTTTTCGCTTCCCAGATGTGGGGGGCTTGCGCGATTGCCGCCATTCGCCGGCGGAGCGGAGTGCGCCTCTTTCTCTGGCTGGGAATCTGGAGCGCTACGTACGGGACCGGACTGCTGAGCCATTCGCCGGCGGTGGTTGCGGCACTGCCGCACGCGCTGCAGAAAAGCGTTCCCTACGTCAATGCTCTGCACGCATACCTGACCGTGGTCATTGCCTTCTTTGCTTTTCTGGAATTGAGCCGGGGCAGACTGCGGCTGCTCTTGAAGATGGTCCTCCTCGCGGGAATAGCCGTGGCGATTGCCGGCGTTGGGTGGTTTGTGCTGACCGGCTCAGAGAACAGATTCATGCGGTACAACCATCTGGTGACGGTGAGCGGGCTTATCGTCCTTTTAACTGTCCTCAGCGTGAAGAAGCTGTCTGACAAATACCTGATTCTCCTCAACCGCCGCGTGTTAGCCGCCGGCACGCTGGTATTCGTCAGCGCTTCTTTGTGGGTTAACGTGTCGCGCTCCCTGCAGTACCAGACTCCGCGCGTCGTGAACCATTTAGCCTTCGCCGTGCTCCTGCTCTCGTTCGCGATCGTCGCCTTGCAAATGATCTCTGCCAACGAGCGGCGCCTGCTCTCCATCGAGAACGAACTTGAGGTTGCGCGGCAGTTGCAGTTCTCGATCCTCCCCACGGCGATTCCGGAAGTCCGGAACCTGCGAATTGCGGTCGCGTATCGGCCGATGACTGCCGTGGCCGGGGATTTCTATGAATTCGTTCCTGTCGGTCAGAAGCAAATCGGATTCCTGGTGGCGGACGTCACCGGACACGGCGTTCCGGCCGCGCTCATCGCTTCCATGATCAAGGTGGCAATGCAATCGGTCGTAACCTGCGCGGATGACCCCAGAGAAGTGTTGCGCGGATTGAACCGCATCCTTTTCGGGCAACTCCATGAACAATTCGTCTCTGCGGCGTATCTGTGGCTGGACACCGAGAATGCCAAGGCATCGTATTCAGCGGCGGGGCATCCGCCGCTGCTGCGCTGGCGGGGAGGCAAGCTGGAACGCATCGAAAGCAATGGCCTCTTGTTCGGAGTCATCCCGGATCCCGACTTTCCCGTTTGCGAACTGCCAATCCAGGCAGGCGACCGCTTCGTGCTTTATACCGACGGCGTGATTGAGCCCGAAAATGCCAAGGGCGATTCCTTCGGCGACGGGAAGCTGGAGCAGGTGATTCGCGAGAATCGAAGCCGCCCGCCTGCGGAGTTGTCGGAAAAACTACTCACCGAGATTAGCCAGTGGCGACCTGCTTCCGTCACGCAACAGGACGACATCACGCTGATTGTCGTTGATGTGCTTTAGTCAACGCCGGAATGCGCGCCAGATTGAGCTGCGGTTCACCCTAAATCGCACCTCACCGGACCGGCCCCAGGTACTGATCCAGCCAGTTCAGCGTCTCGCGAATAATATCGTTTCGTGGCGGGACGTGCCCGCTCTCGAACAACACATATCGCTTGTCTTTTTCCGGCGTTCCCCACGTCCGAAACATGGGCTGCTGGGAAGTCTCTACGGGAAAGATGAAATCATACCGGCCATTGATCATCAGGGTCGGAATTTTCACACGGGGAGCGAAGCTGATCTCGCGGATTTCCGGGTACTCTTTTCTCGGGCTGAAGCCCCCGCCGACGAGTACAGCGGTATGAAAACGGTTCTCCAGCCCCAGCATCACGGAGGCCTCACGCGCTCCCTGGCTCACGCCGTAATAGGCAATCTTCTGGTGATTCAGGTCAGGTCGCGTTTCGATGTAATCCATCGAGCGTGCGAGATCTTTGTAGTCCTGCACTTCCAGGTCGCGTTCGCCGCTCGTTCCCTTTTCGAGGCTGGCCGGAACAAAGCGCTCGTACGTTCCCTTGTAAACGGGAAACATCAGCGCGCGTCCACTCTTGATAATGAAGTCGAGAAAAGTCAATTCCGGATTGCGGCTTGAACCGGGAATAAACATCCCGCCGTGCGCAAAGAACACGACCGTCTGATAAGGCTCGCGGGCATTCGCCGGCAGGAACAAGTAGGCTGTAACCCTCTCCTGTCCGTACGCGGCGTCAAAGCTGATCGTCTCTTTACGCCAACCCTCAGTGGAGTCTTCTGTTTGTTCGATCCTGGCATTGAGCGGTTTGTGATCGTAATCATAGATTCCCCTGTACACCCCAAAAATTTCGTCGGAAACCGGCTTTTCTTTTTTGTAATCTCGAACGAGGGTATTCGGAATGGGCTCCAGAAGATCCGAAGGAAAGGACGTGGGCTTTTCGGACTGCACCAGCCGAAACCCGTAAGTAGGCAGGCGCTCTAGCGGAGGATGGGCATCGTCATCCATGAACATGTACACCGCGTCATTCCACGCCCCGCCGAGGATATAGCGGTTTGCCCCGCTGGCGTTCCAGCACCATTCCTTTACATTCCCCGCCATGTCATACGTGCCGTACGGACCGAGTCCCGCATAGCTGCCGACCGGCGCCGCTCCCTTAGTGCCGAAATTGCTCAAGCTAAGAATGTCGGAAAAGATGCTCTCGCCCGCTGCGAGTCTCCATTCATAGACGCTCGGCAGCCGTTTGCCCGCAAACTTCGCGTAAGCGGCCGCTTCGTACCAGCTCACTCCGCCAACGGGGTAATCTTCTTGTCCTTTGGGAAATTCGCCAAGTTCCCACGACGCTGGTCCGGGTCTTCCCGTCGCGTCGCGGAAACGTGACATCGCTTCGGACCACGACAGTTCACGTCCCTCGGCCAGGAACTTCTCTGTCCAGTACTCTTGTTTCTGATAACCGCCCGCTTGCACGAATTCCCGAAACTCCCGATTCGTAACCTCGTACTTCCCGATCAGAAACGCGGGAACCTGAAGCAGAGGGCCCTGCCCCAGTTGTGAAGTTCCGCCCGGGACCAAAAGCATGTTAGCCGGCGCGCTGCCCTTCGCCTGCAATTTGAATGTGAACTCGTCTTCGGGCGCGCTCTCAATGCTCTCGAATTCGCTCTTCTCCACTTTCCACCGATAGTTCACCATGGGAAGATTTACTTGGAGAGGGGACTTGCCGAGAGACTCCCAATCACCCTTTACGTCCGAGTACTCCTTCACATACACGTCCGCTCCTGCCGGGTCAGTTTCTACTTTGGTTGGAGTGGAATAATTCAACCGCAGCCGGCTGAGCGTCGCGTCGTCGGGAAAATATCGTTCCGCGCGCCTCGCCAGCCGGTACGCCTCAAAATATTGGCCTTTTTCCATGAGCTGCTTTATTTGAGGAATCGCCTGCGCTTTGGCCCATCGTTTCGGCGCATCGTGGCGATACCACCAGGCCGCCACCAGTACGGCCACGAGTACCAACGACAACAGAACGGTGCCGACGCCCCGGCGGACCCGCTGCGGACTTGCGATCGCGGCATGGCTGCCCGAACTGACCTGCAATTGCAGCCGCCTCAGGTCATCTCGCAACTCCTTTGCCGAAACGTAGCGTGCATCGCGTTTTTTCTCTATTGCTTTGCCGATGATGCGATCCAGCTCACTGGGGATCTCCGGATTCGTGCGCGATGGGGGTTCGGGGTCTTTGTGCAAAATGCCATCGGAAACGATGGCGTGGGTTGTTCCTGAAAATGCCTGCTTGCCCGTAGCCATTTCATAAAGCACCAGTCCCAGGGAGAACAAATCGGAACGCGCATCCAATTCTTCCCCGCGTGCCTGTTCTGGCGACATGTATGCAAAAGTGCCCAAAACTGCGCCGCTAGTCGTGAGTGAAACGGATGGAGCTTGCCCCTGAGTCAAAGTTTCAAGGGTTTCGCTGCTCGCAAGGACCTTCGCCAATCCGAAATCTAGGAGCTTTACCTGGTTCCGCTCTGTGACAAAGATGTTCCCGGGCTTGAGATCCCGGTGCAAGACTCCCCGGGAATGCGCCGCATCCAAAGCATCGGCCAATTGAATTCCATACTCGAGTAATTCCTCGACGCGCAGCGCTTTGCCTGCGACGTGGCGCGCCAGGTTCTCGCCACGCAGAAGTTCCATGGCGATGAAGGGCTTTCCGTCCGCCTCGTCAACTTCGTAGATCGTGCAGATATTGGGATGATTCAACGCGGATGCGGAACGCGCCTCTCGACGAAACCTCTCCAGCGCTGTGGCATCAAGGACAAAGTGCTCCGGCAGGAACTTGAGGGCGACCATGCGGCCGAGTTTGGTGTCCTCGGCCTTGTAGACCACCCCCATACCTCCACTCCCCAACTTGTCCAGCACTCGGTAATGGGAGATTGCTCTCTCTAACATACGTCGCCCGTCTGGCGGCGAATGTTAGCCTCAGCCTCCGTGTGGGTCAATGTCCTTCCCTAACTTGACCATCACATTGGCGAGGCCGGGCGCAATCGCCTCAGGCATGCGGCATGTCCGAATCAAGGATTGTTCTGGGTTGTGGGTGAGGCTACGGAGAAGCGCACAACACTGGAGTTGGACGTGGCTGGCCCCACGACGCTGGTCGCAACGAGCACAAGGCTATCTCCGCCACCCCCGGCTGTTCCTGCCGGCACAGTCATATCCACACGGACGGTGCCCGACTCCCCTGCTCCTAATGTCAGCTCCTTCGGTTCCATCTTGCTCACGAATTGACGTGCGTCCGTCACCGTGATTTTATACGTGCGTGGGACGCCGAGATTTCGCACTGTAAACGCCACTTGGCTGGTGCTTCCTGGAGACAACTCGTCAGAGTCCAGCTTTGGAGTGACCTCCACGCTCTCCGCGTGAAATAAATTCGAAAAGAATCTCTGGTATGGTTTGCCATTCAAGTCATTCCCTCTCACCGCAACACGGAATGGCACGGCCGGAAGGTTGACGTTTCCGATGAACTCAAGAAACTGTCGGTCGGAATTCACCTCCTGCATTTCCAGCTTTTGAATGCTCTGGCCCTCTTCAGTCACGAAATAGAACTCGGTCGTCTTCGTTGCGTGGGCAGAGAGAGTTACCTGAAGTGTCGCCGGCGCTCCTGTCACCGGCTCCCCCTGTATCCGGAACAATCCTTCGTGGCCGGGACGCCCTCCTTTCTTCACAAATTCGGTACTGATGAGGAAAATGTCGCTCTGCGCCTTGGCCTCCAGCCAGTACCTCCCTGTCCCGGTAATCTCGGCGCGCCATTCTCCGGCTTCCGGCGAACTCAGAGTCACAATGCGCCCGCAATTCAATTCCGTGTCCTCTGCGATTCCCATGCCCTCCGTAATCGTTCCCCCGGAA
>DASPTY010000176.1:0-9873 GCA_035623175.1 Candidatus Limnocylindrales bacterium
CTCCACCGGGTGGTCTGAACTTCCAGGCGTGGTTTTCGCGGGCCCTGCCGCCAGTAATCCCGCGTGTCCCGTGAACAGATGCTCGAAACCCAAATCCGCGCTGAAGTGCCCCGTCCCTGCTGCTGCCCCGCCGTCATACGCCTTGCCCATGCAAAGCAAATCGAGCGGCTGCCTCCCCTGGCTCCATTTTAGCGTCGCCATATCGAAGCTCCATAAATCCCATTCCGCTTCGACAATGAACGCCGTGTCGTCATTCAAGTGCTGCGCCGCCAGCGCCGCTACTTCGGCGGGAGTGATGGTGCCCTCCCGCAAATCCCACTCCGCCACCGGCGTCTCCGTCGCGTCCACTGCCCGCACAATCAGTTGCTGGAACCGCCTCTCGCCTTCCGAGAGCGGCGCGGTTGTCAGGAATCGCGCAAATTCCGCGATCATGGTTTGTGTCGAGAAATCACGAGTCCACACGCGCAGATATGCCCGGTTCGCCATAGTCAACGGGGAATTATACAGGCCTCAAGAGGTCCAGTTGTCAGTTTTCAGTAATCAGCCCTCAGTGAAGAGAAATTGGAAAGGGTAGTCAACCACGAGGCTTCCGTCTTTGACAAATAAGTGAATCTGCGGCGAAGCGGATAGGCGAACGAGGCTGGAAGCCCCCCAGTCCGGGCTCACCCCATTCGCGTCTTCTTTTGCTGGAAACTGTACACTGCCGGCTGAGAACTATTTCTTCTCCGACTTCTCAAACCCCATGGCGATCTGCTGCAGACGCTCCCGCAGCGTCTCGCCAAACCTCGCGAAGACCTCCGCCGTCGCTTCACGCAACTGCGCCTCGGCCGTTGCCGCTATCTTCGCAATAACGTCCCGCGATTGATGATCGAGTGTCGCCACGGTTGCCACCATCCAGGAATTGGAGATATTCTCTAGCCGCGCGCGGTACTGCTCTGCACCCTCATCGCTGAACTTTCCAAGCGCGACCCGGAGTTCGGTCAAGTTCGTTTCGTTCATTCTCTTCCACGAATCCCAAAGCACCGCAAAACCCGATTCGACCTTTTCGTGCGCTTCCACCACGCCCCGGCCGACCGCGTCGGCCATCGAAGCCTTGAATCGCTTCACAAAGTCTTCCTGCTGCGCCGTCAGGGTGTGGCTGAACTCTACCCGCGCGGCCTCCACTCTCTCTTGTGATTCCGTCACCGAGCGGTTCATCAGCTCCGAAAACCCTTCCAGTTCCTGCCGCGCGTTCCGCTGGATTTCGTCGGTGAATGCCGCCGAAGTCGTGTCCGCCGCTTCCGCAAAGAGCGTTCGGATTCTCTCGAACGCTTCCTGCACCGTCTCTTCCATCTGCTGCCGCGCCTGCGCCACGAAGCTCCGGTTCGTGTTGTTCAGCTCATTCGCAAATGTGCCGGAGAGCTCCCCGGCCTTCTCCCGCAGTTGCTTGCCGGTTTCCTCCACCGCCTTTTCCGAAAGGTTCTGCAACTGCGTCTGCGTCTTCTTCTCGTACCATTCGGCCGTTTTGAACATCTCCTCGGCCGAGCGATGCTTCAGGTCGACGGCTTTGTTCTCCAGATCCTCCAGGTGGTGTCCGGAAATCGCCTGCGCCGATTCGTTCAGGATTTGTTCCACGCTCCCCAGGTTCTCCCGGAAACGCGCCAGGGATTCCGCGAACGCTTCGTCCGCCGCGGTGCGGATGCGGTCCTGCTGCATGGTCATCGCGGCGTCCAGTAACGACCGGCCGCCCGCCAGGCGGTGAATCGCGTCCTCGGTCTGCTGGACGTGCGGTGCCACCTTGGATTGAATCTGCTCGTCGAGCTTCTCGAGTGCCTCGCTATTCGCTGTTTCGAAGCTGTTGCGAATCCGCGAATGAATCTCCTCAAACATCGTCTCCGACTGGCGCTGCAGTTCATTTCGGTGCAAGCTCAGCACGCCGTCGAGTTGCGATTGGAAGCCCTCGACTGCCTGTTGCTGCACCGCCTCGATGAGCCCCGCGTGCTTTTCCAGCCTGAGGCTAATTTCCTGCGCGCGCACCAGCACTTCTTCCAGGCGCTTCGTTTGCGCCTCTCGCTCTTCTTTAGTGAGGCTGCTCTGCCTCGAACCCGCCTCTTCCAACTGCTTCTGCAATTCCTGCGTCAACTGCTTCAGGTCTTCCGCGGCCTTCCCCTGCGCTGCATTCAACGTCCCTTCGAGTTCGCCCTGCCATCTCGTTTGCGCCGCTTGCACTTCCTGCGTCAGGTGGTCTCGCAATGAGTTCTGCGCCTCGTCTTGGGCCGTGGCCACGCGCTCCTGCATCGCCTGAACTGCCGCGTTTAGCGCTTCGTGATGGGTGCCCTCCACTTGTTCCCGCTGTCGCGCTTCCTCTTCGGTTCTGCGGGCCGCCTCCTCCATCCGTGTGGCCACTTGCGTCTCGACGGTTTCCGCTTGCGCTTTCAGCTTTGCCGCTGCTTCTTCCGCCTGGGTGCACAGCGTTTGCAGCGCGTCGTGAGTGCTCGAGAGCTGCTTCTCGTGCTGTTCCCGCTGCGTCGCACCCTCTCTCGCCAGTTGCGCGGTCAACTGGTGGGTCAATTGTTCAAGCTGGGGCGCCAGCCATCGCGGCAACTCGTTCTTCAGTGCCTCGGCCGCAGCCGCCTGCGCCGTTCTTGCGCGGGTCTGCGCTTCTTCCTGAATCGTCCCAACGGCATGGGCCGTCTCCCGAGCTACCTCTTCGCGAAACGCCGAATACTTCTGCTCCCATTGCTCGAAGGCCAGTCGCCGCTCCGCGTTGACCGCTTCTACAGCCGCCTCTCGAGCCGCCGCGTGAATCTGTTGTTTCGCCTCGGCTAGCAATCGCGCCACTTGTCGTGCCAGTTGCATCGACGCGTCCGTCGGGCTTGTTGGCGCCGGGAAAATCCGGATATTGTCCGGGGCCGCGACGCCCGGCTCGGCCTCTGCAATTGGCAGCGGCATTTCGCTCGGCATGAGTGGCAGCGCTGAGCCGCTCTGATCCGCGGGAGCAAGTCCATTGGGCAGGAACGGCCCCTCTTCAGGGAAGTTAAACCAATCGTCCGGCGGAAACGCGATTCCCCATGCATTGCCTGCCACTTCGAGTTCCAGCGCCACCTGGAACAGCTGCCTCACGGTGCGCGGCCGCTGGATCCACGCCACTTTACCTCGCACGCGGCGCGGCGAATGCCCGGGTTCCGAGTGCGGCACTTCCAAATTCACCCACATATTCTTCAGGACATAATGTTTGGATTGGTACCGGCAGCCGTGGCAATTGATAATCAGAGTCGAAGTGCGCTCTGCAAACGGCCGCCCCAGCGCGTCCACTCCGGTCACCACCAGGGGCACCGCCTGGACGATTCGCGTGCTCCGTCTCTTTCTTAGTTCCGTGGTTGCGTTGGCTGCGCCTTCTGTCGACATTTCGGTTGACTCGTCCGCTAGTCCTTGGCCTTCTTCCTCAATCTGCATGGTCGCCGCGCCTTGACCTGTGGCCTCTGTGCTTCCCGCCCCTACGCTCTCTTCACCGGCACGTCCTCAGGGCTCTGACCCCGATGTGTTCCGGTTAGGAACGACCACAGTTCCTTGGCGACCCACACAGGTCCCACCAACAAATAAATCGGGCCCTGGAAGAATGCCGGCTTGTTTCCCTCAATTCGGTGGCCCAGGAACAACAACATCCACCCACCGACGAAGCAGACCAATCCAGCTCTCCAGTGCATCAGCACCAGTAGGATGATTCCGGCAAAAATCAGCGGTATGCCGATTCCATGAAGCAACTTGTTCCAACCCGAACTATGCTCGTGGTCGTATTGTTCCATGTAGTGCGCTAATCCGCCCAAAGCGCACCTCCCAATCCAGTTCCTACGGAAACTGGGGACGATTGGCGGGGACCCCCACCGTGCAGAGGACTTTAACCTGATTCGTTCTACTTGCCTAGAGGTCAAACATTCTGTACGTACTAGTTCGCTCGTTCCCCGAGTTTTCTTCTTCGTTTTCAACAAAAAAGCCCCGGAAAAGCCTCTCCGGAGCAGTTCCTTCGCGTATTCCTTTTCTCTGTGACCTGGGTGCTACTTCATCTCAACTTTTTTCGACTTCACAAATCGCGTCGTCCTTCCATCGCCTTCAGCATCGTCACCTCGTCGGCGTATTCCAAATCCGCCCCCACCGGGATCCCTACGCCGATTCGCGTCACCCGTACGCCAAGCGGCTTTAGCAATTTCGAAAGATAGACCGCCGTGGCCTCGCCTTCGGCCGTCGGATTGGTCGCGATGATAATCTCCTCGACCCCACCACCCTTCAGCCTTTCAATCAGGCTCTTGATATTGAGCTGGTCCGGTCCGCGCCCCTGCAGCGGCGAAAGCGACCCTCCTAGCACGTGATACATCCCGCTATACGTGCGTGTTTTCTCAATCGCCAGGATGTTGTGCGGCTCCTCGACCACACAGATCGTGCGTTTGTTTCGGTTCGCCCCCGCGCAATACAGGCACGGATCCGTGTCCGTAATGTTGTGGCAGACGGAGCAAGTGCGGGTTTTCTCTTTCGCGTCGCGAATCGCGTCCGCCAGCGCCAGCGCGTCTTCGGGCGGAATGCGCAGCAAATGAAAAGCCAGCCGTTGCGCGGTCTTCTGCCCGATCCCAGGCAGGTGCTTCAGTTCTTCAATCAGTCGTTCCACGGGCGCGGCAAAATCAGGCATGTTCCTTGTGTAGCACAAGCCCGCTCATCCACGCAAACCGCTCACAGATCGCGATACATCACGAACGCGTCCACGTACCCGAGCTCGGGATGTTTGAACGCACGAGGAAGCCGTCCCACAATCTCGAAACCCAGGCTCTCCCACAGACGGACGGCGCGCACATTGCTGCTGACAACAAAATTGAACTGCATGGCCCGGAATCCT
Source organism: Candidatus Limnocylindrales bacterium (assembly GCA_035623175.1). Classification (GTDB taxonomy): domain Bacteria; phylum Acidobacteriota; class Terriglobia; order Acidiferrales; family UBA7541; genus Acidiferrum. Next base: position 4,865 of record DASPTY010000176.1, read on the forward strand.
CGATCCTTGGCACGCTGCAGCGAGTGTTCGCACATGGCGCGGGCCACGCCGCGGCCCGTCGCGAACGCCGCAGAGATGTACCCGCAATTGGCAACGTGAGCCCCACCACCTCTTTGATTCGCACGAAGGAAGTAAGTGCCAACCAACTTTCCGGCGTCTTCGGCAACATAGACTTCGTGATCTGCTGAGAGCCAGAACGCTAACGCGCTCTCCTTGTCCAAATTCTGCGGCAGGGTGTAGGTTTCTCCCGCCCGAATGACCGGTTCGAGTATTGCCCAAATCTCATCAGCATCGTCTTGGCGAATGGCGCGAATCAGCATCCAAGTATCATGCCACGCATGTTCCCGGTCACACGCACACCATTACCCGAATTCCCCCTTCAATCCCGGCAAATTGTCTTGTGATGGGGTTCTAAACTTAGAACTTACAACTTATGACTTAGAACTCAGAACAGTCCGGGAATCTTCATTCCTGCGAGGCCCGGAATCCCACCCGCGAGGCTCTTCATCTGATTCGCCAGTTCATCATCCACGCGCCGCGACGCTTCATTCACGGCCGCGCGGATCAAATCCTGAAGCATCTCCTGATCCTTGCTGGCAAAAACTTCCGGCTCGATCTTGACGTCCAGCACCTGCTTCTGGCCGTTCATTTTCACCGTCACCATGCCACCGCCCGCCGACGCTTCCACCGCAACGGAGTTCACTTGCCGCTGCAGGTCTTCCTGCACCTGCCGCAAGCGCGAGAGCATCTGTTGGAGGGCGCTGACTTCCATTTTCTTCCAATGCCTCTCTTTCCGCTTACTCCCCGTTGCGCCGCCGCACTTCGGAAATTCTTCCTCCGAATCGCTGCAGCATGGACTTCACCACCGGGTCGTTCTCAAACTGGGCCCGCATTTCCTGGCTGCTCGCGGCGCGTGATGCATTCGCCTCATTTGCCGCACCAGTTTCGAGTCTAGCACAGACACGCACCGCGCGCCCTAGTACCTTGCTCGAAGAAGCACGGATCTTCTCCAGAGTTTCTCTCCCTTCGATCAATCCGGCGAACGTGCTCTTCTCCGACGAAAAATAAATTCGTAGTTCGTCACCTTCCAGTTCCCAGCGAGAAGCGTGCTCCAGCAATTCCGCGATGAATTTCTGTTGCGACTGGATCGCCGACTTGATTTCGCTGACCTGCTCCGCGCTCATCCCCGTCGCGATGATTTCTGTCTTGCCGGCCGGTACGTCCGCCTTCATCGCAGTTGCCGCTGCCGCCGCTCCGCTCGTGTCGAACGCACTTGCTGCCGCTGGCCGCGCCCCTGTTTCGCCTGTGTAGCGGCCACTTTCCGATGCGGGCATCTTTCCGTTCGCCATAGGGCTCGCACTTGTCGCCGCGCTTCGGGAAGGGAATTGCGGCGCCGCTGATGCAGTTGTCGCGCGCTTTGGCGCCGATCCTCCGCCTGCCCTACCTGCTGCTCCGTTTAATTCCCCGAGCAACTCTTCCAGCGGCGCCAACCGCGACGCATTCACCAGCCGCAACAATCCCATCTCCAGATGCACACGCGGATCCATCTTTCTTCGCACGTCGTCATCCGTCTGCAGCAAAATCTGGAAATAGCGTGTCAAATCTTCTTCGCTAAAGAGCGCGGCGGCCTTCGCGAGTCCCGGCCGCTGGTCCGGCGTTGCCGCAATCAAATCCGAGTCCGCGCCGCACACTCGCGCAATCAAAAGATTTCTCATGTGCCGGATCGCTTCCCGGCAGAAATGCTGCAAGTTCCGTCCCTCTCTCTGAAAGCGGTGAACCAACCCCAGTGCCCGATCCGCCGATCCTTCCGCTATCGCTTCCACCAGCTCTTGCAGCGCGTCTTCCGGCACTACGCCAAGCAATTCGCGCACTTCTTTATCCTGAATGTCGTCGCCGCAATACGCCCGCGCCTGCTCCAGCAGCGAGAGCGCGTCGCGCATGCTGCCTTCCGCCATCCGCGCAATCACGCTCAGGGCCCCGTCATCGACGCTCAAGCTCTCTTGTGCCGCAATGTATTTCAGCCGGTTGGTGATTTCCAGGAACGTCAGCGCACGGAAATGAAAATGTTGCGAGCGCGACCGTATGGTGTCTTCCAAGTTTTCCGGTTCCGTCGTCGCCATCACGAAAATCACGCGCTCGGGTGGCTCTTCCAACGTTTTGAGAAGCGCGTTCGACGCCTCGCCCGTCAGCATGTGCGCTTCATCCAGAATGACGACCTTGTGCCGCGCCGCCGCCGGCGCGTACCGCACCATCTCACGCAGCTCGCGGATCTGGTCAATCCCGCGATTCGACGCGGCGTCAATCTCAATCACGTCCAGTGAAGTGCCGGCCGCAATCTCTTTGCACGAATCGCACTGGCCGCAGGGCTCCGGCGTCGGCCCCTTCACGCAATTCAACGCTTTCGCCAGAATGCGCGCCGCCGTCGTTTTCCCCACGCCGCGCGCTCCGGAAAAAATGTACGCGTGCGCCACGCGGTTGTGTTTGATCGCGTTCTGCAATGTCTCGGTTACGTGAGTTTGCCCAACGAGGTCCGCAAATGTTTGCGGCCGCCACTTCCTCGCGATCACTTGGTAGGTCATGCTTCTTAGGGTGCCCCATCCTCTGCGGTTTTTGCAAAGGGTGGGTCAATTTTCGGCGCGTGTCCCAAAAAAGTCAAAAGCAATGCTGAGCCGGCAGCTGCCAGCCAAAAGTTGTTAGCTTGACGCGCTTCCCGCAGGGCAGATTTGTTTTGCGAAGAGGAAAATCAAACGCAGGCAACCAACCGCATCCTGATCGCTGATGACAGATCGCTGATCGCTTCTTCAAACCGAGGAACTTCGGAGTCTCTGCGGCACACTCGGCTGACCCGGTACCGTTGCTCCCTTCCGGGCCTGGCGGGGTTCGCGGGACCTCGTTGCACAGAGCCCGAAGTTCCACGCTCCGGCAGTCGCGCGCGTTCCCGACTGCAACAAAAAGTCTAGCACACCGCTCCGGTGCCCTCCACTTGCGCCTGGCCTGCGCATTCGTCTCCTTGTATAACTGAGCACAACGCGTCGCACCCTTCTCGCCTCAAGAAAACTCTGTCCTAAAATAATTCCCGGTTGGAGTTCCTCCTCAACCGCCTTGCCGCCCGACCGCATCGGCGCCGCAAGGTCCGCGCGCCAGCGCTGCGCCCCGCTTTGGCCGGGGCCATCACCCCACGTCACGGGGATTCCCTGCACCTCTGTGCAGGCAGGAGGAGTTTCATGAAAGTTGCAGTCTCGCTCGTTCTCGCACTGGCCCTGGTGTCCACGGCCGCGCCGCCAATCTCTGCCGCGCCGGCGCATCAGGTGATGCAGGGCACCGAAATCCATCTCACGCTTCTCACTCCGATCAGTTCCTCCCACTCGCGCGAAGGCGACCCCTTCGTCGCCGTCCTCTCGCAGCCCGTCGCCTTCGACAGCCGCATCGTCCTTCCCGCCGGCACGCGCGTGAACGGCATCATCGGCACCATTCAGAAGCCCAAGAGATTCTCCGTCTTCCGCGGCCAGGCGTACATGAATCTGATGTTCAAGACCATCGAAATTGACAGCCGCCTCATCCCCGTCCGCATGAGCATCCTCGCCATCGGCGAACCACGCATCGATTCCTACAGCAAGCCGCGCCACGACATGAAAATTGTCGAAGGCGAAGTCATCGAAGCCAAGCACGACTACAAAGGCGACGTGAAAGACATGGCCATCGGTGGCGCCGGCGGCTCGCTCATCGGCATCGTGTTCAGCAACGTGACCCGCGGCCTCGGCGTCGGTCTCGGCGCTGGAGCCGTCTACGTCGTCGCGCGTAAGGGCAGGGAAATTAACCTCCCCGCGAACACTGGCATCCTGGCTCGCATGGATAGCACCATCACCGTTCCGATCATTTCCGCCGGCAACATCATGCCGTACTCTCCAAGTTCCCGTTAAGCGACAAACAAGCAACCGCTCTCTTCCACCCACCGCCCGGATCAGTTCCCAGCCGGGCGGTTTTATTTCTCCGCTCCGGCAATCACTTCTCGCAGTGTTCTCTGTGTTTCTGTGGCCAATCTTTCCGGAGGTTCGGGCGCCGAGTCTCTATCAGGAGTAGACACTCGGCGCCCGCTGGAGGGTTCTGGCAGGTGTTTTGCTGCAGGTTCCTTGGGGAATGACTCTGACTCGAACTCCTCGCGCTTTTGCACAACTTCGGCTCGCGAAGAATTCGGGTTTGCATCGAACGTCACTCTCCGAGTTTGCAGTCCGCATGCCATCCCCACACCGAATCAAATGCGCTGAAAATGCTCGCTTTGTCATTCCCGCTCGCGGACCATTTTTGCGTCAGCGCGGACAATCTGTCCCGATTCGGCACAGTCCCGCGCCAGCCCCTTCTTGCTTACTCGCGCAAACTGCACGCCCCGTCATTCCGACCGGCGGGACAGCGTTTTTTGCAGTCCCGCAGCGGAGGAATCTATCTCCGATTTCCAATTCCAGCACGTAGCGCTCGATAGCTCTCACTCATTCGTTTTTCTTATCCACTCCATCGATTTTTCACGCAGAGTTTTCCACCGTTTTCCATTTGACCCTTTGCGGACCGCCGCGATACTTTAACTACCGAAAGGCCAGGCATGCCGGAACCACATTTGCCACCAAAATTCCCCACAAAAACTCTCAGAGGAGATTCATGTCGACTGAATTGCGTAGTTTTCTAGCCCTCAGCTATGACGAGCTCGAAGAGCTGAATCTGAAAGCAAAAGAGCACCGTAAGAAGCACACGCCAATCCAGAAAATCCGGGAAGAACGCCTGAAGTACCTTACGGACGAAAAGCACATCAAAGCCATCACCGTCCTCTTCAGCGACCTCGAGGGCCGGCTGCACATGTTGGATTACGACAAGAAATTCCTTCTGAAGAGCTATGACAACCTCACCTTCGACGGCTCCTCGATTCGCGGCTTCACCGCGCAGCGCGAAAGCGATCTTCGCCTGGGCATTGACTGGAGCGCCTTCTACTGGGCTCCCGCCGACATTTTTGGCAACGGCAA
>DASPTY010000177.1:0-27893 GCA_035623175.1 Candidatus Limnocylindrales bacterium
AAAGGTCATCCAGTGCTACCTTGCGACGGGGCCAGACGACGAAGGCGCCACCTTGAACGACGGTCTCCCCACGGGCCCCCTGAAATACACTCCCAGCCGTGACCTTGCCATCTTCGAGTTACGCCACCCGCTTCCTCATCATCACGGCATTCCTTTCAGTCTCGACGACTTGCAGATCGGCCAAGCGGCCGAAATCTATGCCTATCCCAAAGAGGGCATCAATCCCCGTCGCAAGCTCCTCCAGTTTCACGCCACGTTCAAGGGCCAGACGTCAACGGGCCTTCTCGCGTTCGATTATAACCTCTCCGGCAATGAAGCAATCCGTCCCGGCGCAAGCGGCGGTATCGTCGTTGACACCAAAACTCAGAGAATCGTGGGCATCCTGAGCGCGATCGCAAGGGACGGAGAACCCATTGCTCTGGCCGTGCCCGTCCAGTCCCTGGCTGATTTTGTCAGCAAAGTGCAACCTTTCCTGGCGCAGAGCCTCTTCCCTTCCGGCAAGGAAATCTTTCCGATTTCTGCGGACCTCTATCCCAAATTCGTACCGCCACCCTCACCCGTCGCACTCCAGTTCCGGCCCGTGGAACCTCTCGAAGTCCAGGTGTTACGCAGCAAAGCCCAATTTCTGGCCGATAGCATGCGCAACTTTATCGCCGTGCAGTCCTTCACCTGGGGCTCTGGACACAAGGCCACGCCCTCCGCTGTCGCCGCTTACGAAGTCCGTGTCCTCGACGGCTACCAGCAGTTCCGCGAGTATCCTGACGGAAAGAAACAGTTGCGCGATGTGCCTTTCCCCCCTCTGAACACCGTGATGGTCCCCGGCGGCGAGTGGTCCGAATTGCCCGAAATGGTGGGTACAGAGCTCCGTTTGAAAATCCACCAAGCCGAAGACGTGGTCATCAACGGGCTGCGCTTGAAGGTCTTTCAATATCGTGCTGACACTGAGGATCGCGTCTGCCGGTTCAAATCCAACTTCGACTTTGGATTCTTCAAAATCAACAAGATCGTCACCGTCGCTTGTTACGGCGAGGTCTGGACCGACCAGGATCTCAACATCCTCCGCATGTCAGAGCATTATGAACTTCCCGGCAAATGGAAGGACTACCAGGCTGTGGTGACCTACGGCTGGCTCCGCCAACCAGGCGAGCCTTCCCGTCTTATTCCTCTCACCATCTCTTCACAAGCCGAGTTCAACAAGAAACTCTACTGGTGCCGCGGCCAGTTCACGCACTACCAGGTCTTCAGCAGCCGAGTCAAAATTGCCTCGAATTGAGCGCCGACCAAATCCAGGGCGGGAATTGCAATTCAACGTTGACGCATTCCGTCACGCTACCTTGCGCCAGCTGCGGCTCACTAAGTCCAAGTCCGACAGACGGCCTTCTTCGTCGTACTCGGTCAACACGACATTGCAGATGATGTATCTTTCCCGCACCCCGTTCCCGCAGTGCATCAAACGGACCTCTGCGATCGCAGTTTCCCAGTTTGCTGCGTCCAGTTGCCTCTCACAGTTCATTGCGGGACAGAAGCAACGGAATGTCATTTCGACGTCTATCATTTTTGGCGCCCCCTCCGTGGAACTACACCCACGCCTCCGCCCTCGACGCCGGTTTCCAACGATTCTGGACGCACTCGCGAGAGTCGCTTGCTACACCAAATTTTCGGGGATCTTCAACGGCTATGCTATCTTGCGGACCAACAGCCCCTCGGCGCGCAGCCGCGAGATTCGTGAAGCGAATTTCCGTCTACTGCTGGTGATTCTCTATTCTTACTTGGTGGGATGGCACCACTTCACGCAGACGTTGCTTCCGCGCTTTTCCCGTACCGCCGCCAGTTCCGCAAGCGCGCGGAGTTGGATCGACCGAAGCATGGGCAGATTTGGACGAAATGAGTAGAGTACATACGGTTTGAGGACAATCGGGCAGTTCGCAAAAACCCACAAGCTGCGGGGTGCAGAATCTGGCGGAGAGGGTGGGATTCGAACCCACGGTACGGTTCCCCGTACGCTCGCTTTCGAGGCGAGTACTTTCAACCACTCAGTCACCTCTCCGCAGTGGTCGGTGAGGTCATTTTAACAGACAGGGCTTGAGGAAGGCTACGGTGAGGGAAGCAAAGAAGTAAGGAAGGAGGGAGGGACGAGAGCTAGCGGCGGGCGGAGAAAAAGGATTGGAGGAGAGCGGCGGACTGGTCAGCGAGGAGGCCTCTGGTGACCTCGACCTGATGGTTGAGCTTCGGGTGCGTGAGGATTGCGAAGCAGGAGCAGAAGGCGCCGCCCTTGGGGTCGTCGGCAGCATAAACGAGCCTGGGGATGCGGGCCTGTACGATGGCCCCGGCGCACATGGCACACGGTTCGAGGGTGACGTAGAGACAGGTGTCAGCGAGGCGGTAATTGCCAACGAGGCGACCGGCTTCGCGAATCACAACGATCTCCGCGTGGGCTGTGGGGTCGTTGTCGCGAATGGTGCGATTGCCAGAACGGGCCAGAACAGCGCCATCGTGTACAAGAAGAGCGCCGATGGGGACCTCGCCGGCTTCGGCGGAAGCGCGTGCCTCTTCAAGGGCAAGTTGCATGAAATGCAGATCGTCAGGCATCCGAAAAGGAGAATAGCACGGAGGGACACAGCTTCCGCACGAAGCTTGGGGTGATGGTCAAATCGCGATGCATTGAAAAGCTCAATTGCGAACGGGCTTGAGGATTTCGAGTTCCTCGAGAGTGCGCGGCCAGTCGGCGCCGAGTAGGCGGGACAAGGCCCGATCCGCGAGAACTTTGTCACCCGTTTGGCATCGGGCGCAGTAATTCGTTTCGTTGTCTGCATATCGAATACGCAACACCTTCTCGCCGCATCGCGGGCAGGGCTTCCCATAGCGCCCATGGACGGCAAAATCTTCGCGAAAGGCAGTGACTTTTTCAGGGAAGGCGAGCTGCGCTTCGGTGCGGAGTCGGCTGACCCAATACTCGAGCACTGAGCGAGTGGAGGCGAAGAGCCGCTCCCATTCTTCGGGCTTGAGCTTTTGCGTGAGGGCAACGGGCGAGAGTTGCGCTGCATGCAGAATCTCGTCGGAATAGGCGTTGCCGATGCCGCTGACGAGGCGCGGATCGGTGAGAACTCGCTTGAGCGTGCGATTTTCAAGCGTGAGCGCGACTCGAAATGAATCGAGATCGCTCTCGAAGATTTCGATGCCACCAGGGTTCACAGAATGAAAGGCTTCTTCGCCACTGAAGAGATGAAGCGATGCGCGGCGCTTGGAGCCGGCTTCGGTGAGCACGAGGGAGCCGTTGGGAAAATCGAAGGCTGCCAGGCTGTTGCGGCCTGCGAGCTTTGCCAGGGGCGATTGCCAATGCAGCCGGCCTGCAATCATCAAGTGGAGGACTAGCCAGAGTTCACCTTCTACGCCGATGGCGATGCGTTTGCCGATGCGGCGCAACTCGCGGACGGTGCGGCCCTCGAGATCATGAAGAGGTGGTTGAACGGTGCGAAGCAGAAATGGGCTTGCCAGGCGGATGCGCTGAAGCGGTTGGCCGAGGATGCGCGGTTCGAGAGCGGTGATGTAGGCGGCAATGTCCGGGAGTTCCGGCATGAGGAGTAGCTTGCACGCAAGGATTGAGCGATTGCAACAGCCAGTCGCGGCGTTCTTCGAGAAGCTCCCGATAGGCTCTGAGTTTCGACTTTGCCAAGTCAAAGGGCCTGGCACATAGCTGGCCACCTTTTATCGAGCGAGTTGTCGAGTGCGGGTTTCAGGAGGCGAAAGGACGGTGCCCTGCTATCTCTCGCGTTTTGTGGGAGATAGCATTCTCTGAAATTATTCGGAACTTCCGCGACCCGGTTGTCTTCACCGGATGCGAGTGCGGGAGCTTTCAAGTCGTGAATCGAAGTTGCGCATTCTCTTGCCGCCTCGCATGGAACTCTCCGTGAGAGCATGGAGCTGCCAAGCCTGTGGAATGCCGTGCGGAATTATGGCAAAACTTTGCACACTAGGCTTTTGGATGTGCGGAGGCCTATGACCGTGGCAGATGGCTAAGTTCCATGTTTTCTTGCCGATTCTCCCCTATCTTAGGCCTTCAACCTTCCAGACGTGTTGGCAGTTCTATTGCAAAGAGGATCCTAATCGGGGCTCGGGGTGTCCCAGACACCGGAAAGCGAGCAGCCGAGAATTTGGTCGGTAGACAACGCCAAGAAGAGATTTTGGAGGGGGACATGCAAACAAGATCAAAGATTAGCCTCTGGCTGGTTCTATCCAGTTTACTCCTTCTACTAATTCCTGCTTCAGCCTTTGCCCAGAAAAGCGCTCCAAGCGGAGGGTCGGTGGTTGACCCGCCGAGCATATGCGACACCGTATCAAGCAATCTCGTATTGAACTGCGGTTTTGAGACTGGTACGTTTGCCCACTGGACTACTACACCCGCGGCGAGTGGCAGTGATTTCGGGATTGTCAGTGGCGTCGAGGCAAATAGCGGAAGCTATGCTGCCGCCTTCGGGGCTGTAGGCTCGCTGGACGACAGCATTTCTCAGACCCTTACCACCAGTGCCGGGGGTACCTACACGGTGAGCTTCTACCTGACAAACTCCAGCTCTCCTAGCACTGGCCAAGCCAATTTCTATGCCTACTGGGATGGCACCCAGATTTTTAGTGCCTCAGGTTCAGCGTTTCCGTATACACAATTCAGCTTTACGGAAACGGGCGTGGGGTCGGACACGCTGACATTCGCTGGTTTGCAAGTCCCGGCTTGGTATTACCTTGACGACGTCGTGGTCACTTCAGCGTCCGTACCGGAGCCGAATACGCTCTCGCTTTTGGCCGTTGGTTTACTTGGGCTTGGCGCACTGACGTTCCTTCGCGTCAAGCAGGCCGCTTAACGGGGAAAGCGGCTCAGCCGCAGTTCTCGCAGCTTACCGACCAAATTGAAGTATTAGGGGCCCGGACCAGATGAGTTTGGTCCGGGCCTTTGCTTTGGGGCGCTGAGGTTTGTTCCCGACCGATTGATGCAGCCGCGAGAAAATGTGTTCTTGCTCTCCCAGAAAAGCGGTGAGTACGTAGGCTTTTATGCGTACGTCGACCAAGTGCGGGTATTGCCTTGACAAGAGAGCATGTGGGGAAAGAGACTGATTGCATGAAAGAACTTGTGTCACGGATATTTCAGGCGGATTTTTTGAAGGGGATGGGCGTCACGTTTCGGACGCAGCTTCCCAGCAACATTTACACCGAGCAGTACCCGCTGGAGCGGCCGATGGTCGCGGAACGGTTTCGTGGGGCGCCGCGGCTGAACAAGAACCCCGAGACGGGGGAGACGCTGTGCATTGCATGCAATTTGTGTGCGCTGGCCTGCCCTGAGAATCTCATTGTGGTCGGGTGGGAACGCGACGACGCGACGCGGCGCAAGGTCCTTACATTTTTCACGTACGACACTTCGCGCTGCATGTTCTGTGGGTTGTGCGAGGATGCCTGCCCGACCGACGCGCTCGAGCTGACGCAGGATTTTGAGATGGCTTACTACAGCCGGGAAGGCGCGATCTGGGACCGGCATCGGCTCGAGGAAGGCCCCACGCCGACGCGGTATACGCGCTAAGTTCCAATGGAAATCCGAAGAGATCCAATCTCCCAAAGCTGGGTAGTATGCGGTCAGCGCGAGCGCATCGAGGAGGGCGAAGCGCCGTGCCCGTTTGACCCGGGTGTGGTGGAGCAGACGAAAAGCATTCTCACGTGGCCGCCCGAAGGACCCTGGCAGGTGCGCGTGATTCCCCATCCCAATCCACTGTACGGCGTGGAAATCGAACCGGGACGCGCGGCAGAGGGCATCTACGACAAAATGGGCCCCTTGGGCGCTCACGAGGTAATCGTTGAAGCCCGCCAGCACGACAAGAAGCTTACCCAATTGAGCGACGATGAAATCGATCGGGTTTTGTGGGTATGGGGCTCGCGAATCACGGATTTGAAGAAGGATGCCCGTTTCAAGTACGTGAGCGTATTCAAGAACCAGGGCACACTCGCGGGCGAGGAGTGGACTCATCCGCATTCCGAAGTGACCGCAACCATCTTCGTGCCCAGACGGATTAAATACGAGCTCACCTCCGCGCACGAGTGGTACAAAGATCGAGAACGTTGCGTTTTCTGTGACATCGTGCGGCAGGAAGAGAAGCAGGGGAAGCGCATCGTGGACGTGCAGGGCGACTATTACGCGCTCTGTCCGTACGCCTCGCGCGTGCCGTTCGAAATCTGGGTTGTACACCGGCGACACAATCACCTGTTTGAGCAGCCGAGACCGGGAGCTAACCGGCGGCAACTGGCGGCGCTATTGGGGCGCGTTCTTCGCCGCCTTGAGAAATTCGCACCGGCGTATCACCTGGTCGTACATACGGCACCGAACACGCGAAACAAGAAGGGCGAGCTCTCGGGCTACTGGAAAACGTTGGCGGACGATTACCACTGGCACATCGAAATCATGCCCATCGTCGAAAAGCGTAGCAAGTCGTACAGCATCAAAGAGGTCTACTTCAACGCGATCCTGCCGGAACAGGCAGCGGAGCAGCTTCGCGGCATAGATCCGAATTCATGACGATTGAAACGAAGCAACGGGGGGAACACGGGGGAGCCGTGACCAACCTCGTGGTGTTGCTGAGCCTGGCGGCATTGTGCGCGCTGGTGTATTTCGCACGCCATCCGATCCTGCGATTTCTCGCGGAATCCTGGGTGATTGATGAACCTGCGGAGCATGCCGACGCGCTGGTGGTCCTGGGAGACGACAATTTCTACGCGGACCGCGCCACTCGAGCAGTCGAACTGTATCGCGAAGGAGCAGCGCCGATTGTCGTTGCCAGCGGCAGAAGGCTGCGGCCAAATGCGGGGATCAGCGAACTCATCGAACACGATCTTGTGGAACGAGGAGTGCCAAAAGAAAAAATCGTGCGCTATGGCCACGATGCCGACAGTACTAAAGGAGATGCTGAGGCGATCGCAAAACTTGCGCGAGAGCGCCGTTGGAAAAGCGTAATTATCGTGACCTCGAACTATCACGCACGGCGGACGCGTTACATTTTTGACAAGGTTTTTCCGAAGAGCATTAACGTAAGCGTAGCAGGCGCCAAGGATGGCGATTTTGACCCAGAACGCTGGTGGGAAAAGCGCAAATCGAGCAAACTCTTTGCCCGAGAATTAGCGGGTTTTATCGTTGCAATGTGGGAACTTCGAGAGCAAGAGAAGGGCGCGGACGGGAAGAGCGGGGCTGTGGAAAAGGGCGGTACCAATTCGGCACTAGCTATGCACGGAAACGGCACAGCCCCTGTGGAAAAAACTAGGCTTGCCATTTACGGCCTCTAAGTGCTGTAATATCATCACAATTCTGAGTCGCATCGATAGACCAGCCGATTACAGGCGACTTTGAAACCTGATCACATGAGTTGAGGTGTCGCTGTGTGGCGCAAGGAAGATGGTTCTCCGCAGACTTCCTCCGAAGGTACGTCCGGTCCCATGACTTCCACTACTGCTGCGAAATCGGGAACTGGCACAGCCAGTCCGACACCGATTTCTCCGAGGGCGGTGGCGTGCGTGAGTCAAGGAATCAAAATCAAAGGAGAGATCACGGGCAACGAAGACCTGTTTGTGGATGGATTGGTAGAGGGTAGCATCTTCCTTGGGAACTCTGTGCTCACAGTAGGACCAAATGCCAACGTGAAAGCGGACATCACCGCGCGTGAAGTGGTGCTGCGCGGGCGCGCGGAAGGAAAATTCACAGCGTCGGAGCGAATCCAGCTCTGGCACACGGCTCGAGTGCAAGCAGACCTCAAGTCGGAACGAATCTCGATTGAAGATGGCGCAGCGCTGCAGGGTAAGGTCGAGGCGGGAAGGGCAACACCGGCCGCTCCGGTGTTGGGGTCATCAGGACAGAGCAAGAAAACCGATACCAGCAAGGCAAGCAACTCCAGTTCGACGGACGAAAAAACCACATCGGGCGCGGCAACGGCCAAGGCGGATTAGGCTATGGGACTTCTACACAAGCTCGGGATAGCAATCGGCGGGTATGGACCCAGGGAGAGTTCAGCAACTTTGCCGCAGGGAAGACACACCAGCCGGACACCCACCGGGGCTGTGATCGCGGGGCCGCATCGCGAACGGGAAATGCAGGAGACGACGAGAATTTCGAACGGATTGAAGGAATTCTTGTGGAATCTGGAAGGACTCGGCCGGGGAAACCTCCTGGATTTGGGGCCGGCCTGGCAGACGACTCTCAGTTTTTTTATAGAGCGCGGCTTCCGCGTGACCTCGGAGGATATTCTGCGGGGATGGGCAGATTTTCAGAAGAAAGAACAAACCGCTTTACAGCAAGCGCTGAACTCGGCCGAATGTCCTGAGTTCACTCCCGAGGCGCTGGCAAAGAGATTTCTCGCCGAAAACCTGCAGTTTGGGGTTTCCTCGTTTGATGCCCTGCTGCTATGGGATGTGCTGGACTATCTGGAGCCGAGGATCGCCAAAGAAATGGTGGCGCATCTAACGGAGCAGTTGAGGCCCGGGGCGGTTGTGCTGGCGATGTTCCACAGCAAGAAGCCAGAAAGCTTCCACAGATACCGCGTAATGGATACGCACACGCTCCAGGTATTGGAATCGAAGTCCATCGTGCCTGCCCAGAAGGTTTATCAGAACCGCGAGATCCAGGATCTGTTTGGAAGATTCCGTAGCATGAAGTCCTTCGTGGGGCGTGATCAGTTGCGAGAGACGTTGTTCGTAAAGTAGACCCGCATTATCCACAAGCTAATCCGCTGATCTCCCAGACTATAGGTGCACCTGTACCTTTTTGCGAAAAAAAGCCCTTGCGGCGCCTGGCTCGCAAGCGTAGAAGGTGGGTGTGAGCTCTCAGAGCTCCGGAGGGTTGAATGACTCCACCGGGCTTAGAGGCGTAACAACGCTGAACACACCGCTCCCGCGGTGTGAGTCGCGAACGAACAGTGCGCAGTTTGAACTGCTCCTTACGCGACACAGCCAAAAAAAGGGCCCCGACAATGCCGGGGCCCTTTCCTTTTTGGGTGAGGTCACAACTTCCAGGAGACGGCGCCGTATCGAAGGAGGAAGCGAGCTTTGCCGTGCGGATGACCGCACGGCGAGTAGCCTTGGGACGTTTACTTTCGATCTGTGATGGAAGGCTAAGCGACGGTCTTAACGGATTAGCGGGAACTGCTCTAGCTTCCTAGGCGTGACTCAAACATGCGAATCACGGCATTCTGACGGGCGATGATCTGCGCCTGCCAAACGAGGATAAGGGACATGATGCTCATCGTGAAAATGCAGACTCCCAGGACAATACCGGTCTGCGTCTCGGTGGCAGGAACATGAAAAATGCGCCGCATCCAATCCATAGCCAGGGACTCCTGCAACCAGTGACGGGCTGGGCGGGCCACTGGCTGAGAAAGGGGACTCAGTCAAGATGATTAGAGCAATCCGGAGGCCAAAATGGAGCGGTTCTGTGACTCTCATTACCTCGCCTTTTTGCGCCTTTTCGCACACTCGAAAATCGCGCCACCCAGCGTATTTCCAGCGTGTGCAAAACTCCTCACAGTTTGGACAAATCCTTGCCAGTCATGAAAATTGGCGAGTTTGGATGGCCTCGAGGGCACGCGCCCAGGTATCGGCGGCAAATAATGGCAGGGATTTTGGGACGGGCCGCTGGCGACCCGCGAAATCTTCCGCACCTGGCACCCTATCTGTTAGGAGGAGCCCGCGGTCGCAAGCGGGGAATAGCTCCTGAGCAGTCGCAGCGGTGGAGAGACCAATGGAAAAGGCGTGGGAGTGGAGCGCGCGATCGTAGAGCTGGCGCAATTCGCGCACACAGGTCGCGAGGCTTGCACTGACAGCCAAAGACCATAAGGAACCTTGTTGCCGGACAGAATATTTGAGATGAGCGGCATGTTGCCGAAAGCGCTGAATGTCCGAGTCCGAGGTTCCTGCGAAGAAAAAGAGTTCGTCAAAGTCACGCTGCCGCAGCGACTCCGCGGCGTCCCTTTTGAGCCCCGTGTTCTGGGCAAGTTCTCGTAGCGAAAGGGAGCGAAGCGGCACGACGGTGACACCGGCCTCCTCCGCCAGCAAGTTCAGCGCTTCCTGGGCAGCTGGCTGCGGTTTTGCCACGGGGATACACATGAACCGGCCAAAACGAACCGTCCGAGCGGGCTTCACATGGAAATAGTCCTCAGGGAGGTACACGCCTGATCCGCCCTCCGCAATAAAGGGCGCGGCATGGCCCAGTCTGCGCAATAAGGGATCGAGTTCGTGGCGATTTCGCTCGGTCACCCAAACGCAAGGGATTCCCGCTTCCGAGAGCGCGTCCAGGAATCGCGGAAAGCCCGTGAGGGGATTGCCGGAGACGGAAATGAGATCGTCAATTTGGCAGAATACGACGATGGTGGGAGTGCGCAAGTGAGGGTTCCGGTTCTGAAGAAGAATTGTAACGGAAATCCGCTGCCACAAAAAAGCATCGGCGGGAGGTGCGATCCTCCCGCCGGTACCCTGGAGCGAAAAGTGTGGATTATCGGCCGGACTTGGCGGCGGCAGTCCCCGGTAGAGAATTCGCCTTGGGAATGCTCAAGTAACCGCTGATGGTGTTCTTTCCGACCTTGTTGATCACCAGCTCTTCAGGCAGATGAGTGCCGGAGAGATAGAAGAAGATGGGTGAGTTGATGTTAGCGTTCTTGGCCTCGTAGCGCTTGTCCTCAACGGTGTACATCAGGCTGGAACGATTCTTCTTCTCATTCACACCCCGAAGCTCGACGGTTACGTTACCAACCTTCTGAGGCTGGTTCTTGCCGGCGATGGTGAATTCGATGTAATCGCGCTCGCCCATGCGGCGGAGAACGTCGATCTCGTCGTGATTCTTGGCGATGAGGGTGCCGAGTTCGCTGCGAGCCATGCTGAGATCGCTGTTGGTCTTGTCGAGGTCAGCACTAACCTTGGCAACCTTCGTGTCAACGGTCTTCACCTGCTCCGTGGTGGCCTTGGTGGCGAGTTCGGTGTGAACGGAGGTGTCGAGGTTTTTCACCAGTTCAGTAGTCTGCGTGTTCTGAGCACTGGCTTCTTCGCGCGCCTTCTTCAATTGGCCCTGGGTGATCTTGAGTTTGCTGGTGACAACTTTCAAATCGCCTTGAAGATCCGCATTGGCCTTTTCGGCGGCGGTCAAGCGATCCTTCATGGTGGTCATGTCTTGCTGGACAGATTGCTGCACGGTCTTGAGTTGCGCGGCAACCGCTTGCTTTGCGTCGTCCACTTTCGCGGAGTTGCTCCAAGCGAAGCCGAGCGCGCCTAGGGCGAGCAGCGCAAGAATGACGATGGCAGGCAACTGCCACGACGGACTGGCCTTTGTTTCTTGAACGATATTCTCATCAGACATAGTAAATCTGTTCTCCTAACCCCTCAGGGTTTTAAATCACTCTTCTTGGCAGCCTTCTGGGTCTGCCGGAATTGAAATCGTAATTTGGTGAGTGCAAGCGTAGTGCCGGACAAGCGAGCTGGGGCAATGTTCATAAGTGATAGTAAAAAAAAGTATTAAGGAAATTGTCGGCAAACCGAGGCAGTACTAGTTCTGGCAAAGTTTACTCACGGATGAACCCTGGGAGTCAATTCCTACGCAGTGAAGGTTTATTCCACTTTTATCCCAACGGAAAGCAATTCCTGGTGAAGCTGGGCGGGCGATTGGTAGTGAATGGCTTGGAGTCCCAGAGCGCGGGCAGCCTCGGCGTATGCGGCGATGTCGTCAACGTAGACGCTTTGCTCCGCGCGGACTTTACACGCACGCAAGGCTTCACGGAAGATGAGCGGGTCCGGTTTGCTTGCGCCAAGGGAACAGGAGTACGTCCGCACGTTCTTCGGGAAGTAGCGGAAAAAGCTGTAGGTCGTTTCGAGATGAGCGACGTGAATTGGGTCAGTATTGGAAAGCAAGCCCAACTTGTAGAATTTGGACAAACGTTCGAAGAAGCTGTCCGGGTGAATCGGCTCAGGGTCCAGAGCCGAATTCCAGACATTGGCAAATTGCTCGAAATCGAGAGAAAGCCCCAGCCGGCTCGATAGGTTTTGATGCCAATCGCGCGAGGACATCCTGCCTTCCTGCCAATCGCGCCAACGCGGATCCTTCTCGATTGCTGACCAGAGTTCCTCTGGCGTCAGGGATTTGCACTTGGCGAGGCCGAGCTGCACACGCCGGACATCCACGCGGACCAGGACGCGGCCAATGTCAAAGATGATGGCGCGGAGAGCGGAATTGCTCATAAGTCAGGATTCCCCAGGGGCCGATGTGGGGGCCTTGGATGCGGAGGAACCGCGCGCGCGAAAATAGCCGATAATCGCTGGCAGAATCGAAAGGAAGACGACGATCGCAATCACGTAATGAATTCTCTGGCTGATATTGGGAATCGAGCGGCCAAGAAAATACCCGCCGAGGATCATGGCGCCGACCCAGAAAGCACCGCCAAAAATGTCGTACGGGAGATAGCGCATGTAAGGCATCTTCGCAGCGCCCGCAACGGGAGGGCAGAAGGTGCGAACGATGGGAACGAAGCGAGCGAAGATTACGGCGCGGCCCCCGTACTTTTCATAGAAATCATGGGCGCGCTGGAGGTGGCTGCGACGGAAAAAGAGTGAGTCTTCGCGGCGGTAAAGCGCCGCACCCGCGCCCCGGCCGATCCAATAGCCAAGCTGGTCGCCGATAATGGCGCAGAGCATGACGGGAAAAAGCAGCCATTTCAGGGGAATGTCGCCCGCAGCAGAAAAGATTCCTGCGGTAACGAGCAGAGAATCACCGGGGAGAAAAAAGCCAACGAAAAGCCCGGTTTCCACGAAGACGATAATGGACACGAGAGGGGGGCCACCCCAGTGGACTAGTTGTCTGAGACCTTCGGGAGTGTAGAGCGAGTGCAGCAGGTGACGGATGGATTCAAGCAAGCAGTTTCAGGCCTCGCTGAGAAGATGGGGGCAAATTGCCGGGATCTCAAACAGGCAAACATTCCCCATCCAATAAGGTAGCAGAATATCGCCGGATTCTCGCCACTTTCCTGCCAGATGGCAACAGCGCGTGAAAAATGGTGAACGCACCATTGCGACAAGGTCGTCATATGGCCTCTGCGAAGAGATATTCGCCCTGGCGTCCCGGTTCAAAAGGCTCCTCGACGCAGAAAGCGATGAGTTTTTTGATATGAGGAATTGCCGCGCGAGCCGCAGCCGCGCCAGCCTCCATGGCTTCCTCAATCCGATCAAAGTCATCCCAGGCCAGAGCCTGAACGGAAGGTCGCAGCACCAGATCAGCATGGCGCTCCCAGGCTTCCAGTTGGTTTTTCTGAGCAGCGCTTACGGCGCGGCTGACTACCTGGAAGATGTTTTTCGGGGCGTCCCGGTGCCCATCGTGAAGTCCCACGCAAATGCCGACGACGGTTTCGGCGCCGAGCTCGCGCGCGGCTCGGGTAGGCACTGGCGCGACGAGCCCACCGTCGGCCAAATAGCGCGTGCCAATCTGTACAGGTTCAAAGAGCCCAGGGAAGGCACAACTCGCGCGGATGGCATCTGCGAGATTGCCTTGGCGGAACACCACGGGATCACCCGTGCCAAGGTCCGTGGCGACTATGGCCAACGGCATCTGGAGGTCTTCAAACTGCCGGGAATCAAAGAAGCGGCGAACCAACGCTCCCAGGCGGTCGTTGCTGGCTAGACCGAAGCGGGAAACTCTCCAACGCGCAAAATCGCGAAAGCGAATTTCACGGCATTTTTCGATGATAGTCGAAAGCGAAGCGCCGCTGGCGTAGGCTGCGCCCAAGATGCTGCCAATGCTGCTGCCACTGATGCACGCGATGGGGATTTGTTGCTCTTCAAACTCTTTTAATACCCCCAAGTGAGCGTAGCCACGAGCAAATCCGCCTCCGAGGGCAAGCCCAATTCCCGATCGTAGTCTTGGATTGTCGGCAAATCGAAGACGCGAATAGAGATCCGTGGTCACGGAGAAGAGAGTCGCAGGGCACTGCGCGGACAGGCGATGGGACGCGCGTTCCGAATGGGCAGTACGATCGTACTTCGCATAAATCCAGCAGGATAGAAGAGAAAAGGGCATCCGGCAGTACGGAAATACTAGCGAAATACCCTCGCTGTACCATTGCGACACTCTCCGCCGGCTGCGAATCTACCTCCCGCAGCATTTAATCTCCTGCTCCTAAGGGCTAACTATGCAAATGGTGTTCAACACCTGGCTCGGACACGCGGTGGTCTTGCACGTAGCGCTTGGGGACATTCAAGTTCCCTTGCGGGGTAAGCTCCTGAAGGAGAGCGGAGACACTGTTCGGATGAGAATCGGCGAAGGCTGGGACGTCGATATCTACAAGAACATGATCATGGCGGTGGAGGAGGACGGTCTGGCCTTGATGCCTGCTTGAGGGAGGGCAACATGGACAATCAGGTTCCGAAGTACGTAACCCGGGCCCGGGCGGCATATCTGCTCGGGTTGCCGGTGGAAGAGCTCTCGCGCATTTCCGAGGAGACTGGCGTCGGTCACGTGGAATACGCAGGGAATACGCAAGAGTGGTTCTTCACCTACGAAGAGTTGCAGAAGATTTGCGTGTTCGCGACGCAGCAACCGGTGGGCGCGCACTAGAAATTCTGAATTTTCCTCAGGCCCCCCTCAGAAGTACCCCCACCCCGGCTCGTTTCCCCCACGAGCCGGGGTTTTGCTTGCCTGCGAGATTTCCTATTATTGAAACGGTTTAGAAATCCTTTGACTTCATCTCCATTCGCGTAGAAACTGAGCGGCAAGCCACAGGAATCCGGCAGGAAACCATTGGGATGGGCGGTGTGGAACATCCACAGGAAAATCGCTTCAGAATTCAGCCGAGGACAAACTCATGACAGAGATCGGGAGCAGTGGCACGGCCGCGTTGGACAAGGGCAAGGTCGGCTATAACCGCTTCCTGCTGCTCGTGGCGGGACTTGGGGGACTGCTGTACGGCGTGGATGTGGGGATCATCGCCGGAGCGCTGCCCTACTTGGAGG
This sequence comes from Candidatus Limnocylindrales bacterium, assembly GCA_035623175.1. Classification (GTDB taxonomy): domain Bacteria; phylum Acidobacteriota; class Terriglobia; order Acidiferrales; family UBA7541; genus Acidiferrum. The sequence goes on from DASPTY010000177.1 coordinate 14,998, forward strand.
CCACGTCGCGCCTAAACGCGGGCCAACTTTCCATCGTTGTGGCGGCGGTGCTGCTCGGAAGCGTCATTTCCACGTTGTTCGCGGGTGTGCTCGCGGATTTGATGGGGCGCAAGCCGCTGATGATCCTGAGCGGCCTGATGTTCGTCATCAGCATTCCTGTGATCGCTCTGTCGCCCGGCTATGGTTTGTTGGTTTTGGGACGCTTGCTGCAGGGCGCGAGTGCAGGCTTGATAGGCGTGGTGGTGCCGTTGTATCTGGCAGAATGCCTTTCCGCCGGGAGCCGTGGCAAGGGGACGGGCGTATTTCAGTGGCTGCTGACACTTGGCATTTTAGCCGCAGCGCTGGTGGGGATGTATTTCAGCTATCGGGTGGACGTGGTGGCCAAGCTGGGCGATCCAGCGAGGCTGTTGGCGTTTAAGAATACCGCCTGGCGCAGCATCTTCTGGGTGTCGCTGCCGCCGGGAGTCTTGTTTGTCATTGGCAGCTTCCTCGTGGCGGAGTCGCCGCGCTGGCTGTTTCGCCGAGGGAAGAGAGAGGCCGCTTTGAGCGCACTGCTTCGGTCGCGCGTGACGGAGCAGGCTCACGCGGAATTGCGGGAGATGGAAGAAACGTCTGCCGCCGAAAAGGCCCTGAGCTCTACGGGCAATAACGTGAAGGAATCGCTGCTGCACCGGAAGTACGTGATTCCGTTCATCCTGGCGTGCGTGATTCTGGCATGCAACCAAACTACCGGCATCAACTCCATCATTGGGTACAACACGAACATCCTCTTACAGAGCGGCCTTTCGGACCTGCTGGCACATTGGGGGTACGTGCTGTTCACGTTTATGAATTTTCTTTTCACCATTGGGGCGATGCAGTTGGTGGACCGCAAAGGAAGGAAATTCCTGCTATCGCTGGGCAGCGGCGGAATCATAGTTTCTCTGATTTGTACGGGGCTGCTTTTTCACCGGACCGAGGTCCAGCGGGTAGATGCCCGGAACGCGGTTCAGACGATGGTCGGGGCAGACCAGAAACTATCGCTTCTGTATGACGCGAAGACCGCGGAGGCGCTACTCGCGTCAACGGGCAACCGAGGGAGGGAACTGCAGGGCAAGACGACTTCGTTGAGCATTATTTATTCGTACGGCGATTACCGCGCTGCATCGAAGGTGGCACGCTCGGACGATGTAGCGGCAAAGCCCGTAGAGATTGGGCGCGAGGGCACGGTGCCAGAGAACAAGGTTGTCGCGTTCTTCTCCAATCCTGTTGGCAACCTGGACCTGGCGCGCAGCGCTCCTCTCAAAATCGAGAATGCGCTGATTACTCCCATGCCCAGCCGGCAGAACGGCTGGCTGGTCGCGCTCACGCTGTACATCTTCATTGCCTTCTATGCCGTGGGGCCGGGAGTATGCGTTTGGCTAGCGCTGTCGGAATTGATGCCGACGCGCATCCGCTCGAACGGCATGAGCATCGCGCTGCTCATCAACCAGGGTTTCTCCACCACGATTGCGGCGATCTTCCTGCCCACCGTCGGCAAGTATGGCTACGCCACGATGTTCTTTGCGTTTGCCGCCTGTACGGTCATCTATTTCGTCACGGCGGCATTTTTCCTGCCGGAGACAAAGGGCAAAACTTTAGAGGAAATCGAAGCGCATTTCGAAGGGGCCAAGGCGTAAAGCCGCCTGACATCACAAACTTGTGACTCCGGACGAAATCCTCGGAGTGAGAAATCTATTTGTTCCTGTCAGTGGACTGAAGAGGGATGCAACGCACGAAAACCGTGCGATGGCGCAGAGTTCCTCGCTACGCTCGAAATGACGGTTCGAGGAGTATTGCCTGTCGAAAGTCGCGCGGCAGCGCGGCGCTGGTGTTTTTCTTCAAAATTGTGGCATTGTAGCGGCCTATGCTTGAGCCACAAGCAGAATCTTGTTTCTGACATGGCCTCTTCGACGCAGAGTAGCGGCACACATCATGCCTGGATGGCAGGTTTTCTCGGCTGGACGCTGGATGCCTTCGATTTTTTCGTGATCGTGTTTCTCTACGACACGCTGGCACGCGAATTCAGCGTTACGAAGAAGGCCATCGTCTTTACGACATTCGCGACGCTTTCTTTGCGCCCTGTCGGCGCATTGTTGTTTGGCGTGCTCGCAGACCGCTTTGGCCGCCGCGTTCCGTTGATGGCGAACGTAATCTATTTCTCCGTGATCGAATTGCTTTGCGGTTTTGCGCCGAATTACGCGGTTTTTCTGGTGTTACGCGCGCTGTTTGGCATCGGCATGGGCGGTGAATGGGGCGTCGGGGCTTCGCTGGCCATGGAGGCGGTGCCTCCACGATGGCGCGGTGTCCTAAGCGGGATCCTGCAGAGCGGCTACTCGATCGGCTACTTGCTTGCCGCCGTTACGGCGCGCTTCGTCTTGCCGACGCTTGGCTGGCGGTGGATGTTCTGGCTGGGAGCTGTACCCGCGCTCCTTGCTTTGTACATCCGGACCAAGGTGCCCGAGTCGGCGGCGTGGAAACAGCACCGCGTCGCGACAACGGGGCAAGTCTTGCGCGTTGTAGTGCAGCACTGGAAGCGTTTTGCGTATCTTGCCGTGCTGATGACCTTCATGATGTTTCTTTCGCACGGAACCCAGGACCTTTATCCCGATTTTTTGAAAGAAATTCATCACGTCGCCGCGGCAAAGGTCGCGAACATCGCCATCGTGTACAACATTGGAGCTGTCCTGGGATCCGTGATATTCGGAATGCTTTCGGAGAGCCTGGGGCGCCGGAAGGGAATGATCGCGGCTCTGGCGCTTTGCCTGCTTATGATTCCAGCGTGGGCATTTGGCGGGAGCGTGCCGGTAGTGGTCGTCGGCTCAATTATTCTACAGATGGGCGTGCAAGGCGCGTGGGGCGTGATTCCGGTGCACTTGAATGAACTCGCGGCCGATGCCGTGCGGGGGCTGATGCCGGGCCTGGCGTATCAATTGGGGATTCTGTTCGCGTCGCCAACCAACACCATTGAGTACGCTTTGCGAGAGCATTTCGGTTATAGCTGGGCGCTGGCCAGCTTTGAGGTCGTGACCATTCTTACGCTGGTAGGACTGCTCTGGCGTGGCGCCGAAGAGCACGGGCGCAGCTTCGTGAAGGCAACTGCGCCGCGGGATGGCACGTAGAGACGTCCGTGGCGGTTGAGAAGCAAGTCGGACGCTGTGCTAGAATATGGAATTGGCGGTGCGCCCTTAGCTCAGCTGGATAGAGCGTCTGGCTACGAACCAGAAGGTCGGGAGTTCGAATCTCTCAGGGCGCGCCACTTTCCTCGGAGGGTGCAAGGCTACACCGGGCGTCGGGCCTGACCTGCAGCACTTCCCTTCTCACAACGTCTCATCCCCACGCTCATCCCGTTTGGGTAAGCCGTCACAGCGTCGGGACCGGTCCGTCTGTAGGATGTTCTTAACTCTGGAGCAAACCAGAATTTTCGATGAAACTATCTTGGAGCATTTTTGAACCCACAATTGCTGTATCTACACCGCTTCAAATTCTTCAGGGGAAGGTACGGATATGAGTCTTAGCCAATTGGCCCGTTCCTTGCGCGAATCGGCCACTCTCAAACTGAACGAAACCGCCGCGCAGCTGCGCGACAAGGGCGAACCCATCATCCACCTAGGTGGCGGAGAACCCAAGAGTAAGGCGCCTATCGACGCAGTCATAAACTGTACTTCGCTGCTCAACACCGGCGAAGTCCGTTACACCGCGCCCGATGGCATCCCCGCGCTCAAGAAAGCTATCGTGCGCTATACCGAGGATCACTACAAGAAAGTGATTCACGCTGACAACATCATCGCTTCGGGCGGCGCAAAGCAAGCGCTGATGGTGCTCCTGCACGCGATTCTCGATCCCAAGGAAGAGGTGATCTTCCCCGCGCCCTACTGGGTCAGCTATCCGGAAATGGTCAAACTCGCAGGCGGCGTTCCCGTCATCGTCAAAGCCGAAGACGGCACCTTTTTCCCAACAGCTGATGAAATCAAGGAAGCGGTCGGGTCCTACACGAAAGCGATCATCCTCAACAGCCCCAACAATCCTTCCGGCATCATGTACTCGAAGGAATTTGTCCAGGAAATGGTGGAGTTCTGCGAGAAGAAGAGCATCTACCTCATTATGGACGACATCTACAATCGCCTCACCTTTGACCACAACACTGCCCCCATCTGCTACGACTTCATGAAGTGCTCGCTTGAAGAATCGAAGCTCATCGTCATCAACGGTGTCTCGAAGATGTACGCGATGACCGGCTTCCGTATCGGCTGGGCCATCGCTGCCAAACCCATTATCTCCGCCATGGCTACGATCCAGTCGCAACAGACTTCCGGGCCTTCTTCTCCCTCGCAATGGGCTGCGGTCGGCGCGTTGAACGGCGTGCAATCTTCCGTCGAAAGTCTGCGCGTCACTCTTGAGAACAACCGCAACATCATGATTGATCGCCTCAACGCCTTCGACGGCGTCAAGGTGCACAAGCCCGAAGGCACGTTTTACTGCTTCCCCGATTTCTCCGCTTACATGAAGGACTCGCAGAAGCTCTCCGAATTTCTCCTCGAAAAGGTCCGCGTGGTCACCGTCCCGGGCAAGGAATTTGGCTTCGAGGGCCATCTTCGCCTCAGCTACTGCGGCGCGGCCAAGGACGTCACCGAGGGCCTCGACCGCATCAAGTGGGCGCTCGATCCCAATTCCGCCAACGAACTCTACCTCGGCGATCGCAAGCTTGTGAGGGATTGGCTATGAACATCTACCTCGATGTGCAATCTCCCGCCGTCCGCGAAGCCGGCAAGCTCGCCAGCAACTACGGCCTCGCCAATCACGGCCTCGTGAATCTTCGCCGCGCTTATTGGAATCTCCCCACGCCCGCGCTCTATGAAGAGAGCATTTTCCGGAGCGAGGGTACGCTGTCGCATCTCGGGCCTCTCGTCGTCAACACGGGCAAGCACACCGCCCGTGCTGCCGCCGACAAATTCGTCGTCCGCGAAGAATCCACGGAAAGCAAAATCTGGTGGGGCGAGTACAATCGCCCGTTCACAGGCGAAAGCTTCAGCGCGCTACTCACGCGCTTGCAAGGTTACCTGCAGGGCCGTGACGTCTTCGTGCAGGATTGCTTCGCCGGCTCCGACCCCGACTACAGCCTACCGGTACGCATCATCACTCAAAAGGCATGGCACTCGCTGTTCGCTCGCACGATGTTTCTGAAGATCCGCAACACCGATGCGCTGCTTCACCATGTCCCGGAATTTACCGTGATCGCCGCGCCCGGCTTTCAGGCTTCACCCATGGCTGACGGCACGCGCACCGAAACCTTCATCATCATCAATTTCCGTGAGCGTCTGGCCATCATCGGCGGCACTAGTTATGCCGGCGAAATCAAGAAGACCATCTTCACGGTCTTGAATTTCCTTCTCCCGTTGCAGGGCGTGCTTCCCATGCACTGTTCCGCCAACGTCGGCAATAACGGCGACGCGGCCATCTTCTTCGGCCTTTCCGGCACAGGCAAAACGACGCTGTCGGCCGACCCTAAGCGCCACCTCATCGGCGACGACGAACACGGCTGGAGCGACAACGGCGTCTTCAATTTCGAGGACGGTTGCTACGCCAAGGTGATTCGCCTCTCGGAGGACGCCGAGCCGCAAATCTACGCCTGTACGCGGCGCTTCGGCACCGTGCTCGAAAACGTGACCTTCGATCCCGTCTCCCGCCACCTCGATCTCAACGATTACACCGTCACCGAAAACACGCGCGCCGCTTATCCTCTTTCCTACATCGCGAATCATCTCCCTGAAAAGCGCGCGGGACATCCGCAGAACGTCGTTTTTCTCACGTGTGACGCGAACGGCGTTATGCCGCCCATTTCCAAGCTCACGCCCGATCAGGCCATCTACCATTTCATTTCCGGCTACACCAGCAAGATCGCCGGCACGGAAATCGGCCTTGGCGTCGAGCCGCAGATGACCTTCAGCACCTGCTTCGGCGGGCCGTTTATGGTTCACCACCCGCTTGCCTACGCACAACTCCTGAAGAGCAAAATCCAGAAGCACAACGCGCACGTCTGGCTGGTCAACACCGGCTGGACCGGCGGACCCTTCGGTGTCGGCAAACGCATCAGCATTCATCACACGCGCGCGCTGCTCAATGCAGCCCTCAGCGGCTCGCTTGTCAGCGTGCCGTACAAGAAGGATCCTGTCTTCGGCTTCGACGTGCCCACGCAGTGCGAAGGCGTGCCGCCGCAGATTCTCGATCCCGTGAACACCTGGGGAAGTCGCGAGGAGTATTATCAAAAGTACGACGCGCTCGCCGCCCGCTTTATCGAAAACTTTAAACTCATGATGGCCGAATGCCCGGAGCACATCCGCGAAGCCGGCCCCAAGCGCATCCACGTCAACTCCGTCCGTTGAGCGAGTAGCATAGGCTTCAGCCTGTGCCACAGTCTTTGGAGCATCACCCATGCAACGTCACAACCGCCGCGCGTTCCTCCAAACATCAGCCGGAGCTCTCGCACTTTCTTTCACCGCAAAGGCCAAATCCAGTGGCGAGTGGACATTGCCGAGTAGCGAGCAGACCGCCCCCGCTCTTCCCACCGACAAAGGGAAGAAACCTCTTCGCCTCGGCCTCATCCTCGGCACGGGAAAAGATGCTGACGCTGCCATCGCCAAGGTCCGCGATCTCGGTCTTCCCACCTGCCAGCTTTTTGCCGATGACTTCGATTCCGCCAGTGCTCTTCGCCTGCGCCAAGCCCTCGATAAGTACAGCATCGAAGCTACGTCTCTCGTTGTGGGCGGTCCGGGGCCTGAAGTCTACGACTTCTACCGCGGCCCTGTCACCATCGGTCTCGTTCCCTTCGAGACCCGCTCCCCGCGCATCGCTCACATCAAGAAGGCTTCGGACTTCGCGAAGCATTGCGGCATTCCCGCGGTCCAAACCCATTGCGGATTCATCCCGGAAGATCCCAACGAGCCGCGCTACATCGAAATCGTCGCTGCCATTCGTGACGTCGCGTCCTACTGCAAGAACAACAACCAGTACTTCCGCTGCGAAACTGGCCAGGAAACCCCAATCACTCTCGTCCGCGTCATTCGCGACATCGACTTGGACAATGTCGGGGTCAATTTCGATCTCGCCAATCTGATCCTCTACGGCAAAGCCAATCCCGTTGACGCCATCGAAATCCTCGCGCCTTACATCCAAGGCATTCATGCCAAGGATGGCCTCTGGCCCACCAATCCCAAGGACCTGGGTGAAGAAGTGCCCATCGGCCGGGGCAAAGTGGATTTTCCGCGCATCATCGCGCGGCTCAAGGAAATCCGCTACTCCGGCGCCGTCACCATCGAGCGCGAAATCTCCGGCCCGCAGCAATTGGCCGACGTGCGCGCGTCCATCGAGTTTCTGCGAAAATTAATCGGCTAAACTTGCGCTGAACCAGGAGACTCCATGTCCAACGATTCCAGTCGCACTCCGAAATCCTGCACTAATCTCGATCGCCGCACCTTCCTGCAAACGACCGCCGCGGCTTCGGGTTTTCTCTTCCTCAAGCCCAATCTCGTCTTCGGCACGGCCGCAAATTCCGACCTTCGCGTCGGGCTGCTTGGTTGCGGAGGTCGCGGCACCGTAGACGCGACGAATCTCGTGGACCTCGGCGGTGCACGCATCGTCGCTCTCGCGGACATCTTTCAGGATCGCCTTGACGCCGCGCGCGACACCTTCGACAAGATGCAGCAGCCCAAAGGCTATCCCGCGCTCGACCCCAAGCAACTCTTCCTCGGACCTCACGCGTTCCAGGAAATTGCTCACTCCAAGGAACTCGACGCCATCGTCATTGCCACGCCCGCTTACTACCATCCCCAGCATTTCGACGCCGTGGTTGCTGCGGGCAAGCACGTCTACCTCGAAAAGCCCATCGCGGTGGATGTTCCCGGCGTCAAAAAAGTTCAAGCGATTGCCGAGCGCGCCGACGGCAAACTCAGCATTGACGTCGGCTTCCAGATTCGCGAATGCCCCATGTTTGTCGAACTCGTCCGCCGCATCCACGCAGGCGCTCTGGGCAAAATCGTTTGCGGTGAAGCGCACTACTACGCGCCTTTCCTCGAACTCCCACAGCGCCCGGGCGTCTCAGACGCGGAGCGGCGCCTGCGCACCTGGCACCACGACAAGTTGCTCTCCGGCGACATCATCCTCGAGCAAAACATCCACACCATTGACATCTGCAATTGGACGCTGCAGGCGCATCCACTCAAGGCGGTCGGCACTGGCGGAGGTCCCACGCGCGACTCCGATTCCACCACCTACGACCATTTCAACGTCGTCTTCACCTATCCTGACGGCGTCGCCGTGGATTTCAGCTCCGTGCAATTCGGCAAAGTCAATTTCGACGTCAACGAGCGCTTCTTCGGCACCCGCGGCAACTCGCAATCTCCTTACGCCGGCCCGCTCGGCATTTGGGGCGAAGAGCCTTGGCAGCCAGCGCCTCCCACTTCCGAAAGCAAGGAATTTTCCGGCACGGGAAATTTCTTCGGCAATCTCGAACAAGCCGATCCCGCGAAGAAAAAGTCCTTCCTCGACAGCATCACCTCCGGCAAATTCCACAATCAAGTTCCCGACGGCGCCCAGTCCGCGCTCGCCTGCATCCTGGGCCGCACCGCCGCCTACACCGGCCGCGAAGTCACTTGGGACCATATCCTCGACTCCAAAGAGGTTTTGGATCCCAAGATCGACCTGACCAAGCTCCGCTAACCGCGCAATCCTGCCATCCCGATCCCACGAAACCGGAGAGGGGTCTGCTTTTCTCCTCGCTTCTTTGTTCTGCCTTTCTCTTGTAGTGGCGGGTCTTAAGACCTGTGTTTTTCTCGTGGGTTAGCGGCTGGTTCGCTGCCGGCACGCCTAAAGCCCCTCCGCGCACCTAGTACCGCCCGCCACCCATTCGTTAATACGCGCCTGAGCAAACCTGTCCTTCAGCCCAGCTAGCCCCCGAGACCCCACCACGCTACAAGTCGAAGTAGCGCGGCCGGGGGCTCGCGCCGGTGACCTGGGCCCATCTCTAAGTCTATGATTCGGTGGCACTTTTAGCCCGTTAATTGAGGGAGCGGACTATGAGTTTTTTGCAACAGTTTCGTTTTGGGGCGCGCGCCGCACGTTCGGCCGCCAATCCTGCCTTGCCAGCGCTCGTGCTTCTGGCCGGGGCTGCGCTGATACTCACCGGCTGTGCCGGCGTCGTCGCTCATGACGCCACCACCAAGCCTCCCAGCACCTACGACATCTCCGGAACGGTTACTCCCGCGGCGGGAGGCAGTGGTGCCACGCTCACCTTGAGCGGACCCTCTGCCGCCACCGTCACCGCCGACAGCTCCGGCAATTACTCCTTCACCGGCCTCGCCAACGGCACCTATGTGGTCACTCCATCCCACTCCGGCTACTCGTTCAGTCCCGCCTCGCAGGGCGTCACCGTCAACGGCGCCAATATGGCGGGCATCGATTTCACCGCTACCCAGCAGACTCCGCACTCCGTCAGTCTGTCCTGGGTTGCCAGCACTTCCCCTGTTTCCGGATACAACGTCTATCGCGGCACCACCAGCGGCGGCCCGTATACGAAACTGAACTCGTCTCTGCTCACGAACTTGAGTTACAAAGACACGGCCGTCGTCAGCGGGAACACGTACTACTACGTTTCCACCGCCGTGGATTCCACCGGCACGGAAAGCGTCTTCTCCAACCAAGCCACCGCCAAAATCCCCTGATCTATCTCAGTCCGTGTAGCGGCCGCCGTCTGCGGCGGGCCCGTCTATGCAGGAACAGCTTCGCGGCGCTTTAGCCGAGGAAGCGCCTTAATGGACTTACCGGCCCTTTGTTGAGCCATTCGCAACTCATAAAGACTCTGCAGATTGAGCCAGAACTCAGCGCTGGTGCCGAAGAAATGAGCCAGGCGCAAAGCGGTATCGCCAGTAATCGAGCGAGTACCATTCAGGATTTGCGTGACGCGATTCGTCGGCACATTGATGTTGCGCGCCAGTTCCGCCGCGCTCATGTGTAGCGCTTCGAGCTCCTCGGCCAGGTGTTCCCCCGGATGAATTGCAGCAACCGCCATTGAATCCTCCTAGTGGTAGAGGACAATTCCCACTTTACGCTGCATTGAATTACGCGTTACGTCAAGCATAACGGGAGTGTCAAGGCTGCGGCGGGACCACCCCCACCCCCCATGATTTTCGTATCAAGGGGAAACAAAGGACTTACGGGGGGATGGCGTGTATCAAGGGGAAACAAAAGAGTTAGGCGAGGCTTTCGAGATGAGGAACGGTCAGCGCGCGAGGGAATTAAAGGAGTTAGAGGAAAGTGGCGAGTGGTGAGTGGCGAGTGGCGAGCGAAAAACGAAGAAAGACCCGACGTAGAGACGCAGAGGATGCGGGTTTGCGCAGAGTTCCACCTGCACTGAAACTTCGGCGGACGGGCACGGAAGAGGCAGGAAGAAACCGAGGTAGCAGACGCGCGGAGAGCAGCGAGGAGCGCCGGGAGCAAGATCGAAGTGCGGGGCATGGGCGCTACTGGACAGAGGTGGACTGGGGAGCAGGTTCAGAAATGATGGGAGGAGCGTGTCCGGCGGGAGGAGATTCGAGGGGAGGAGCGGGCCGGCGAAATTTGGTGTGGGTGGGCGCGGATTTGGCAGCGCGTTTGTGCGTAGTTGCCGGATGGGCTTCAGATCCATTGGGCTTGGAGGGCGAAGATCCGGGACGGGATTGGGTAGTCAGGGGCTTGGCAGCGGGTGCGGCGGCGAGAGGCTCCGGAGAAGGAGAGGTGCGGCGAGATTTGGCGCGCGCGGATTTGGCAGCGGGCTTGGGAGTGGACGCGGGAGCAGCATCAGGTGCATCGGACTTGGCGGAAGAAGAACGCCGACGAGATTGGGCAGGCGCGGGCTTGACGTCCTTCGGATAATAGGGATGGTCCTTCGGGTACTTCAGCTTGAGGAGTTGCTTGAAGACGGGATAATCAATGAACCAGCGGCGGGCTTCGTCCTTGGCGCCTTCCTGCGATTGCATCAGGAGGAAGACGATGTAAGCGAGAGAGGAAGCGCGGCGAGGAGAGAGGCGATTGGCGGCCAGAGCGTCGAAGAGCTTGCCGAGAACGTGGTTGATGTCGATCTGGGTGATGTAATCGCCGGCGGGGCTGCGTAGATCGGCGGAGAGGTCGTCCTCGCGGGGATCGGGCTTGGCTTTGGTGGCACGAAAGTGGGTGAGGCAGAGTCCTTCGCCTTTGGGGTGAGCGGGAAGGCCGCACATGCGTCCATTGGCAAAAGTGAATTGGCAAAGATTGAAGATATCGGTTGGTCTCGCATTTGACATGGAGAAAAGATAACTAAAAGAGAAGATAACGTCTACGGTACTAAGGGACAGAAAATGGAAAAGGGGAGTGGGGACGAGAGGACAGTTCTAGGACTGGACCGGGAAAATTTGGACAGCTGGGCGGGGATGGACAAAGTTAGAAGTCGCACGTTCGGCAAGCGGAGGGGTGCGGCACGTGGCCGGGGCTCGATACAAAACGCGAGATAGGCACAAAAGCGCTGGCATAAAAGCCAGCGCTACATGAGGAGAGATCCACCTTCGTCAAACGCGCTCTCCATATCCATTCCCTAATGAATGTGCTGCTTTTCCCCTTCTCGAATGTCGCCGCACGCTCGATGCTCGGGGTTCGAGTCGAGGTGATCAGGTGGACGATGGTTCCGATGGTGAACAGTTCACGGATGGGGGCAATTGTAGCGCTGGCTTTTATGCCAGCGCCTTGAGAGTTGGTGGAAGGCAGAGAACTAAAATCGTGCATGGAGGGGTGGTGACCAAGGATCGCTTGGGGGCGAGGACCCGGGCCACGCTGGTGAGTGCGGGCCGCTGTAGGGATAATCTCCCGGCTTCTCAACGAGCTTGGCACGCACGGGGTTGAGCCAGATGTACCATGCGACATCAGAGGGAGCCTCGCTGCCGCGAAGGATGTGATCGTAGAAGGACATTTGCCACAGCTTCTTGCCAGTGCGGGCGGCGAATCGGAAGGACGTCTTGTGTTTGAAATGTCTTACAAAGCGCTGCAAGTCCGCTTCCGGCGTCGCACCTTGCAGGAGAAGGTGCAGGTGATTTGGCAAAAGGCAGTAAGCGCGAAGGTGAAAGGAATGTTGGCGCGACTCGTCGCGGAGGGCGCGAAGCAGCCATCGGGCGAGCGGGTCATTACGAAAATAGGGAGTGCGCCGGAAAGTACACAAGGTGAGAAAATACCAGCCAACGCCGACGTAGTTTCGCGGGTCAAGGCGGATGCTTTTGTGACGCATTGAGAGGGGCATGGGATAAGAAGGCCGGTGCAGTTACCTTTCCTATACAACTTAGGTTAAGTACATATATAGATAGCAAAGCGCGGGCGTAAAGGCCAGGGCTACAAAGAGCAGCGCTACACAACGCAGCAGAGGTAGTGATACGGTAGCTGCACGGGCGGAGCAATTCATGAACACTTCGAGATTCGGCGGCAAGGTAGCGATCGTTACGGGTGCGGGCTTGGGAATCGGCAAGGCGACGGCGCTGGAATTCGCGCGCGAAGGCGCTTCGGTGGTCCTGGCGGAGGTGAATCCGGAAAGGGCGAAAGCAGTCGCGAGCGAGATCGAGAAGCATGGCGGGCGCACGCTGGCGGTCACGACGGATGTCAAAGATGAAGCCAGCGTGCGACGAATGATGGAAGCCGCGCTCCAGGCGTTCGGTTCTGTGGATATTCTGGTGAACAACGCGGGCATTTATCCCCGCAAGCCGTGGCAGGAAATGACGGAATCGGATTGGGATCAGATTCTGGACACCAACCTCAAGGGCTGCTTCCTGTGCGCGAAAGCGGCGACGCCGGTCATGCAGAAGAAGCGCTACGGGAAAATCATCAACCTG
>DASPTY010000178.1:0-49281 GCA_035623175.1 Candidatus Limnocylindrales bacterium
CCCATGCCCCGCCAACCCCAACCCGCACCCTTTGACGGCGCTTTGGTCATCAATAAGCCGAAGGGCAAGACGTCGCACGACATCGTCGACGCCGTTCGCCACCTCGCCGGCTTTCGCCAGATCGGCCATCTCGGCACGCTCGACCCCATCGCCACCGGCGTGCTTGTCTTGCTGCTGGGGAAGGCCACGCGCTTGGTTCGCTTTTACGCTGGCCGCCGCAAGCGTTACACCGCGGGCTATCGTTTCGGCTATGCGACCAAGACGTACGATTCCGAAGGCGCCCCGCAGGGGCCGGATGCGGCTCCCGCTCTCGACCGCGAACTTCTCGAGCGCTTGGCCTCAGAGTCTCTCGGACGATTTGAGCAAATGCCGCCGGCCTTTTCAGCTAAGAAAGTGCATGGGCGCCCCGCCTACGAACTGGCGCGCAAAAATCAGGCGGTGGAGCTGAAGCCGGCTTCCGTGGAATTGTTCGATTACCGGCTGACGGAGATTGAGGGCCCCCTCGCGCGATTCACCCTCGAGTGCTCTTCCGGCACCTACATCCGTTCGCTGGCCCACGACATGGGACAAAAGCTCGGCTGCGGCGCGCATCTCTCGGAGATATGCCGCACCGCGGTTGGAGAATTCTCGCTCGAACAAGCCATCGAAATGGGGGAACTTGCACAAGCTGCTCGCGAGGGCAAATTCCAGAATTGCCTGATAGCGCTGGAAAACCTCTTGCCTGATTATCCCTATGCGAACGTTCTTCCCGTCCTCGAAAAAAAAGTGCGTCACGGCGGCAGGTTCAATGTGCTGTCCTCCCAGATTCAGCCGGGAAGAGTGGAATTGCCGCCCGGAGCCACCTCACAACTCAATGGTGAGGCACCGCAGGTCCCGCGCTTGCGGGTCTTCAACCAGCAAAATAAACTGATCGCCATCGCGGAGGCTGTTGTGCCTCGCACCTACCAGCCCATTGTCGTGTTTGATCCCTTGCCTTGATTTTTCCTGCCGCAAAACGGGGTAGCGGTTTCTGTCGCAGTTCACTTAGAATGAGGCCCTTGCTCTAAGGAGTAGATGGGATGAGCGCCGGCTCCGTACCGCAGCCCGCACTACCGTCGGGGTTCACCCGCCGGATCACGATTGAAGACTCGGCCACATTAGCGGCTTCCAGTGACGCGCGAGCGCGGCAGCTTTGCGGAGAACTCGAGACCGGCCACATCGTTTTCCTTCCGCGCACTCCAATAGAACTTGCCGCTCCGGACCGCGAACTCCTCTTGGGCCGCAGGCAATCAAGTTCTGCCTATCACAAAAACATTGCCTACCGCCCGTTGGAAGACCGCGTCACTGGCTTTGCCGATTCGGAGCAACAAGAAGCCCATGAATTGCGGCGTATTTTGAAAGACTTTTCTCGGCAATCCGTGGAATTTCTCTTCCGGTTTCTTTCGCCTTATGCGGGGAAATGGAAGCTGGACTTCGCCAGCTTTCGCCCCATTGAGGAAGAAGGGCGGCCCGCGCGCTTGCACGCGCGAAACGATCTCCTGCATTTCGATTCGTTCCCGACGCGGCCGACCAACGGCTCCCGCATTTTGCGCTTCTTCACGAATCTGAACCCCGCGCAGAACCGCGTTTGGATCACGTCGCAGACCTTCGAATCGTTCGGCCCACGCTTTGCTCTCGCCACGGGTTTGCTGAAGTCATTCCGGAATCCGCTCTCTCGCGGACTTCGCGCGGTTGCCCGCACCCTGCACATTCCCGGAGCCGATCGCCCGCCGTACGACGAGCTCATGCACCGCTGCCACAACGCCATGAAAGAGGATTCCAGTTTCCAGGAAGGCACGCCCAAGCAACGCTGGGAATTTCCGCCTGGCTCATCGTGGATGGTCTTCACTGATTGTGTGAGCCACGCCGTGCTCTCCGGGCAATATGCGCTGGAGCAAACTTTCATTGTGCCTCAGTCGGCTTTGACCCAACCGGAGCGCTCCCCACTCGCCATCCTCGAAAAACTTGCGGGCCGCTCGTTGACCATTTAGCTTTTGCCTGGCGTTTCTTCTCTTCAAGCAATCATCTCTGTTCTCGTCACCTCGCGCGGCTGGTCCAACAACGCATCCACTTTTTTCAGAAAACGCTCCGTGTGCGCTAGGACGCCGTGGTTCTGAAACGCTGCTTCATCCACCCATTTCGAGTGGATGTAGAACAGCTGCGGATCCCGCGCCGACCGGAACAAATGGAAACTGAGGCACCCCGGCTCTTCCCGCGTTGGCCCCATTACTTCGCGCAGCGCTTCCTCGACCGCTTCCGCTTCGCCTTCTCTGGCGTGCAGCTTCACAAATACGTATTGCTCCACGTTCCCCTCCCGAACTTCTCCCTGCTCACGCCATCAGACATGAGCTTTTCGATTCTCGGAGATTCTGACGGCCATCAAACGGCAGCCAAAACTTACTACCCCTCCGGCCGCGTCGGCTGAGGCGGCGGCTGTGTCTGTGGCTCATTCGGGTTGGGCTGCGGTTGCTGGGGAGGCGGCTGCGGCGGTTGCGACGGCGGTTGTGCTGGCGGAAGCGGATTCTCCGGCTGTTCGCCCGGCCGCGGCGTTCCCGGTTCCGCAATCGGTGGCTGAGCGACCGGGGTACCCGGGCCAACGACGCCTCGCCCGCCCGTATCCCCGCGACCCGCGTAAATTGTGCGCGTTTGATGTACCGCATTGCGCACTCTTCTCGGCGTGATGAGAATCAGCAGTTCATTGTTGGTGAGCGAATTGTTGCGTGCGCCGAAGAGATAATTGGCTCCCGGCGTTCGTGTCAGTCCTGGAAGCCCGGTCAGAGTTCTTGTTTCCTCGCGATCGAGCAAGCCGGTCACGATGGTCGTCTCGTCTTCTTTCAGCCGGACCGTTTGCGTGAGCGACCGGTTGGAAATCACCGGTATTCCGTTGAAGTTGGAGCCGGAGATGGCCTTGATTTCATACTCCATCTGCAGCGTCACTTCCTTGTTCTCGTGCAAGGCAGGAGTCGCTTTGACCTTAAGCCCAATGTCCACGTACTCCGATCCGGGGTAAGGCTGTTGTGCGATCGCGGGATTGGAGATGAGGCTCGTCGGGCTGATCAGCAAGGTGACCTGGCCTGCCGTACCTGAGGGGTTGTCGGCTACGACGAGGTCCGGGAATGTGCTGTTGGTGAAATCGTTGGCCAGGATTGCCCCCGGATTCGTGCCTGCGGCAGGCTCGAGCGCGGACGTGAACAGCCCGCTGCCCAAATCCACAAACACCGTCACTGTGCCTGCTGCGGTGTTGGTCACCGCAATTCCGCCACTCGCTTCCTGCAGAAAATCCGCAATCACCACTCCGCTCGGTGTCGTGTCGGTTGTCAGCGGCGATTGCGGCGCCGCCACAAACGTGCCATCGCCGTTCCCCAGGTAAACCGTGACGCTGTTGTCCTTCTGGTTGACAATCGCCAGCCCCGGCCCGGTGCTCCCGGCAAGACTCCCCGATGCAATCGCGACTGGAAAGTTCCCCACAGGAAGCGGTGATTTCGCAAACTCCGTGAACGTTCCATCGCCATTTCCTTGCAGAATCGCGACGTTGTTGCTCCCCTGGTTCACAATGGCTAGATCCGGTTTGCCGTCCCCGTTGAAATCGTCCACCGTAATCGCAATCGGGCCGGTTTCGCCCGCAGCCAGCGCGAAAGGTGATCCGGTTGCCTGCGTGAACGTGCCGTCGGCATTGCCGGTGAAGATGGAATAGGTGTTGTCCGCAAAATTCGTCACCACGAACCCAACATTGGCGTTCGTGTTCGAGTTGAACGCTCCCACCGCAATCGCACTCGGCTCATTTCCGACCGCGATCGGGTTCGGCTGAATCGTGAACGCACCGTTTGCAGTTGAGTTTTCCAGCAGTACTGTCACTGTGTTCGCGACTGGGTCGGTGACCAGCAAGTCCGGCAACGAGTCCGTGCTCGAATTCAGGCTCCCCGTGGCCATTGCTGCAGGAACCGGAGGCGCTTGTGTGCGGGCGGTCCCCAGCGAAATGGGTGAACTGGCGGCCGCGGCAAACTGGCTTGTCGCGCTCGCGCCCTGATTCAGCAAAATCGTCACCGTATTGTCAATTTCATTCAGGACCGCGAGATCCTGATTGCCTACAGCCCGAAAATCGGCGGTCACCATGGACACCGGGCCCTGGCCTACCGTGAACTGCTGGCTCTGGATAACGGACGACACGCCTCCCGGATTTGCAGTAAAAGACGTGTTGCCCAGGCTTCCCGATAGCAGAGAAAGCGTGATGGGATACCGTTCTCCAACGAAAAACGTGGCCGGCTTGCCGTCTTGCGCTCGCAACAAAACTTGTCTCCCGCTTTGCACCAGTGATAGCGATTGGGAGAAACCCGCGGAGGCGCTCGGCAACGTCAGCAGAAACGTGGATTTGCCTCCGCCGATGGCGATGATCGGAGGAATGGCCGAGGAAAGGCTGGTCACTCCGCCCGAAGCGGTCGTGCCGAATACAGACGCCAGAAGCGTCAGCAGGGCGGTGAGGCTGGGCGCCGTGCGCAATGCATCGATCAAGTTGGGAGGAACGGCATACATCGAGACCATGGAAGGCGGAGTAATTCCCAGTTGCTCCGCTTTATTACGATCCACTTCCAGAAAATCCATCTCTAGGATCAGTTCACCCCGGGCATTCTCCAAATCGCGGATGATTGCCCCGGCCAACTGCACGCGCGGCACGGTGTCGCGAATTGTCAAGCTGTGAGCGTTGAGCGATTGTTGAATCCGCTGGACTCCCGTCAGGTCCCGCACAGCGCGCACAATCTCAGTCACCTCCGCGCTGGTGACCGACGTCGGGAGTACGAATGTCTGCTCGACAACAGGTTCGAAGGCTCTGCGCTTCTCGGCGGTGTCGGCTGCCACGAAAATCAGTTTGGTGTTGAGCGCCCGCCAAAACGTCCCTGTTTCCAGCCCGAGCACCTTCATCGCTGTGTCGAAATCCACGTCCTCCAACCGCAACTTCACGCTGCGCGCGGGCAACTCCGGGTCGAACGAAGCCTTGAGCCCGAACGCTGCCGCAACTTGCTCGTACGCCGATCGCGAATCGGCCTGCAATCGAAAACTCTTTTTCACTTTGTCCGGCGCAATTTTCGGCAGGCCTTCGGGCAGTTCTTCAGGGGAAAGCGCATCTTTTTCCGCATGCATGGCTTCCATCTGTTTTAGCCGCTCGAGAACCGTCGTGTTGGAAGGATCCATGTGCAGCGCCGCGGCCATCTGCTCCGTCGCTCCGGCGAAATTCCCCTCGAGCGCCAACCGCTCTGCATTCTCCACGTACCCTTGAACCAGTTTGGAGCGCAGCGCTGCGGCCTTGCTCACGATGTTGATATCCAGGGGCGCGTAGCGAGTTGCTTCTTCATATGCCGCCAGCGCCTCCTCGTAAGCCCCGCCCCCTTCCGCCTTTGCGCCAAACTCGACCAATTTCCTGGCCCGTTTTGGGTCCGGCTTGACGCGCATCTGCGATTCGATGGACTGTGTCGAATTCTGCGCTCCTCCTCGGGCAGGCAACTCCGCGCAGGCCAGCACACAGGCAAGCCCGAGGGCAACAAGAGGTCGAAACTGACCGGGACGCATATAAGCCATTAGACGCAAGTCCTCATTCTATAGTGGGATGAGTGAAAGCGGTGCGTGGCGCGTCCTTGACGCAGAGAAACCAGGGGCGTAAACTGGAAGTGTTGTTGCAAATCATTTTCAACTGGAGCCCCCTTGCTCTCCGCTTTCCTCATCGCCCTACGCGAGGGCGTTGAAGCCGCTCTCGTCGTCGGCATTGTCCTCGTCTACCTCGCTCGCACCGCACGCACTCATCTCTCCCGTTTTGTATGGACTGGCGTCGCCGCGGCCGCGGCCTTAAGCCTTGCCGTTGCAATTATTTTGGAGCGATTCAACATCAGCGATGACGGCTTTGAAGGCTTGATGTACCTGGTGGCTGCCTTCTTCGTCGTGACCATGATTATATGGATGAATCGCGTGGCCAGGCACCTCCGCAAGGATATCGAACAAAAGGTCGAGAAGTATGTCGAGCGTGGCGGCTCCGCAGCGGGATGGGGCATCGGCCTGTTCGTCTTTCTAATGGTCTTGCGCGAAGGGGTGGAGTTGGCGGTGATCCTGCGCGCCGTGGAGCTCTCCACGGAGGGCCTGCAGACCTGGATCGGAACCGTGCTTGGCATCGCCACTGCAGTTGCAGTCGGCGTGTTCTTCTTCAAAGGCACTTTGAAAGTCCCGCTGCACCGCTTCTTCGCCGTCACCAGCACGATTCTGATTCTTGTGGCCATCCAGTTGGCGGTCACGGGGCTCCACGAATTGAGCGAGGCCCGCTGGATTCCCTCGAGCAAAACGGAGATGGCCGTTCTGGGACCCATCGTGCGCAACGACCTTTTCTTTTTCATTTTTGTCTTCGGCGCGGTGGTGCTCATGGTCTTTCGCGAGCTGCAGTCCGCTTCGCACTTTCGCGCGGCCACCGCTGCCCAAAATGACGCGGAGCGCCGCCTGGTGGAAGCGCAAAACCGCCGCCAGCGACGCTGGATGATTGCCACGGCCACAATCAGCCTTTCAGTGATTCTCGCCCTGACGGCGGACTTCATTTACGCCAAAGTGAACTCCGCGCCGCCGCAGGCCCGGCCTGTCGAAGCCCTCAACAATCTCGTGCGCATCCCGGTGGCGGAAGTGCAGGATGGGAATCTGCACCTGTTTACGCTCCTTACCAATGGGCAGTCCATTCGCTTCATGATCATCAAGAAGCCCAACGGTTATGGCACGGCGCTGGATGCTTGCCTGATCTGCGGCGCCGAAGGCTACCGCCAGGATGGGCAGAACGTCATCTGCCGCCATTGTGCTTCGGCAATTTACATCCCGTCGATTGGGCAAAAGGGCGGCTGCAATCCCATCGGTTTCCCCTCGGAAGTCCAGGGCAACGACATTGTCATCGACGTTTCTGCGATGACGAAAGCGGCCGAAGAGATTCCGCGATAGGAGAGATTCTCGTTTCAGACTAGGGGCAATGTTCCTTCGACTCGTAGCCGATTCCTTCACTCGGCGTCCACGACGTAAACTCCTGAGCATGGCCGCGCTCGCCATGGGGATGGCTGTCGCGACGGCCGCGTTGAGCGTGTCTCTTGACGTCGGCGACCGTCTCGCCCAAGAATTTCGCAGTTTGGGGGCGAACCTGTTGGTCACCCCCCAGGCGGATTCCCTCCCGCTCGAAATTGGCGGCGTGGACTACCGCCCCGCCAACGCCGGCGCTTATCTGCCCGAAGCGGACATTGGCAAGCTCAAAACAATTTTCTGGCGCTTCAACATTATGGCCTTCGCCCCGATCTTGGAAGCCCCGGTCGAGGCCTGGTCACCTGCTTCCAAACACTGGTCGAGTCCGGACGTCGCCGATTCCGCGATTCTGATCGGTACCTGGTCCGATCATTCCATCCCTGTTCCGGACGGAACTTCCTATGAAACAGGCATCGAGAAAACCAATCCATGGTGGCAGGTTGACGGCCGTTGGTTCACGGAAGGCGCCGACGAATGCCTGGTGGGGACTGCTTTCGCAAACAAGTTCGGTGTGAAAGCTGGCGATGTGCTGAATATTCGCGCGAACGACCGCACTGGCTGGCGCGCCTTGAAAGTTGTTGGCATGCTCTCCACGGGTGGGCCAGAGGAAGGCGCCATTGTGGCGCCTTTGACCATTGTTCAGCAGTTGGCCGAAAAGCCCGGCCAATATCGCCGCCTCTACGTCAGCGCACTGACCAAGCCCGAAGACGCCTTCGCCCGCAAAGATCCCAAGACCATGACGCCGGCAGAGTACGACACTTGGTACTGCACGCCATACATCAGTGCGATTGCCTTGCAAATCAGCGAAGAGCTAAAGGGTACAGACGTGCGCGTCATTCGTCGCGTCGCCGAGGGCGAAGGAAACGTCCTGACGCGCGTCCGCATGCTCCTGTGGCTAGTCACGTTCGCCTCGTTGTTGGCCGCAGCGCTTGCCGTGGGTGCCTCCGCGGCCGCTTCGGTGATCGAGCGGCGCACGGAAATCGGCTTGATGAAAGCGCTCGGCGCCAATTCTGCACTCGTTGGCGTGCTCCTCGCCGCGGAACAGTTGCTCCTTGCCATTGTCGGCGGTGGCATCGGCTATGCCATCGGCATTCTCCTCGCCCGCGTCCTCGGCGAGCGAATCTTCGGATTCGCCCCAGAACCCAGGCTGTTCGTCCTCCTTGTCATTCTTGTCCTTGCGGCCATCATCACGTTGCTCGGCAGCGCTTTCCCCTTGCGCAAAGCTTCGCGCTACGATCCCGCGCCCATCTTGAGGGGTGAATGATGCGCGCGACTCCCATGTTCTGGCGCATTATTCGCAGGCTTCTCACGGCCAACTACGGCCGCTTGTTTGTGATACTTCTGGCGCTCGGCGCGGGCGCCGCGGTGACCAGCGCGCTCCTGAATTTGCAGATTGATGCCAAGAAGCGCCTCACCACCGAATTTCGTTCTCTGGGCGCGAACGTGATTGTTGCGCCGCGCGAAACCACCACCCCCGACGCGAACGGCACCACACTGGATGAAGCGCTGATGGCGCAGCTCCCCACGCACCACGAGGCGAAGCCCGTTCCCGCGGTTGGATTTCTCTATGTGATCGGCGAAGTCGCCAAAGAGGGGACGGTTCAATTTGAACCCGCCGTGATTGCAGGAACGGAAGGCCACGGCCTGACCGAAATTCGCCCTGGCCGCCGCACTGAATACCTAGCCAGCCTCGAACAAGATCCCTTTGCTTGTGAGGTCGGCGCCAAAGCCGCTGCGCAATTCAAAGTTCACGCTGGCGATTCCTTGCGCCTGCGTGACCAGGGCAGGGAAGAGGCCTGCAAAGTTTTTGCCGTAGTCGCCACGGGCGGCGCCGAAGACACACAGATCTTTGCTTCACTGAAAACAGCCCAGACGCTTGCCGAGCTTTCCGGCCGCATCAGCTTGATTCAGCTCAGCGTCACGGGCACGCCCACTTCCGTCAATGCCTTCATCTCCTCTCTGGGCAAAAGCCTGCCCGGAGCCGATGTTCATGGAATTAAGCAGCTAACTGAAGCCGAGGGCCGCATCTACGACCGCATCAGTGGCTTGCTCTCCGCGACCGTTCTGCTCGTGCTCTTCCTGACCTCGCTTTGTGTGATGGCGGGCATGAGCAACGTTGCCGTCGAGCGCAAAAACGATGTCGGATTGATGAAAGCCATCGGCGGGTCCATCAGGCGGGTCGTCCACCTGTTCCTTACGGAAGCAATCCTCTTGGGTATTGCCGGTGGCCTCATTGGCTCTGCGATTGGCCTGGCCGCTTCGATCTGGCTGGGGAAAGCGGTCTTTGGCGTGGCTGCGCAGCCTCGCTTGATTGTGTATCCTGTTTCTGTAGCGCTTACTATGATCACTTCCATTGCGAGTGCGTTTCCTCTGCGACGATTGGCCAGCATCCGCCCGGCGTCGGTATTTCGAGGTGAAGAGTGAGCGCGCAGGTCAAAGTCGATTCGCTGGTCAAGCAGTACGGCACCTTGCGCGCCCTCGACGGCATCTCCTTCAACATCCAAGCCGGCGATTGGGTGGCGCTTATGGGGCCGTCGGGTTCCGGCAAGACCACGCTCATCAACATTCTCGGCGGTTTGGACACGCTCACGTCCGGCCATGTGGAGGTTGATGGTGTGGACCTCGCGAATCTCGGCGAAAACGACCTCGTCCGCTACCGCGCGGAGAAAATCGGGTTCGTTTTTCAGCAATTCCATCTCGTTCCTTACCTGAATGCCCTCGAAAACGTCATGCTGGCGCAATATTTTCACAGCGTCACCGACGAGGCTCAGGCTGAGGAGGCGCTGAAGCGCGTCGGGCTGAGTCACCGGCTCACGCATTTGCCTTCGCAACTCTCTGGCGGCGAGCAACAGCGCGTGGCCATTGCCCGCGCGCTGATCAATCAGCCCAAGCTTATCCTGGCCGATGAGCCCACAGGCAATCTGGACGAAGCCAACGAGGAAATCGTCATCGGGCTCTTCCGCGAACTGCACAGCGCCGGTCACACCATCCTGATGGTCACGCACGATCCGGACATCGCCCAACAGGCCGACCGCCGCATCGAACTCGTCCACGGCCACCTCGCCGTGGATCAGCGAATCTCCATGGACGATGGCATCCATTTCGATCACTTGCTGGAACAGATTTGGGTTTGCGGAGAAGAGGGCACGCGCGCCGACGTCCAGCACATTCGCACGCCCGGCGGCGTCGATCCCATCCGCACTATCGCCCGTATGGAGGACCTTCGCCTGGTACGCGTGCAAGAGGACCAGGAGATCATGCTGACCGACCGGGGCAAGAGCCGCGCGCGTGACGTGGTCCGGCGTCACCGCCTCGCCGAGCGGCTCTTCAAAGACACTTTCCGCATTGATGACCACGAAGCGCACAGCCAGGCTTGCAAGTTCGAGCACATTATCAGCCCCGAACTCGACGAACGCATCTGCAGCTTCCTCGGCCATCCCACGACTTGCCCTCACGGCAATCCCATTCCTCCGGGCGATTGCTGCGATTCGGGGAAGAAAACTGAGAACTTATAACTGAAGACCGATCACTCTCCGTCCATGCCCACGCCCATTGACCAACGTAAAAAGCCCACCGCCGTCAAGATTCACGTCAAAACCGGCGCCGGCGTTGACATCGCCTGGGCCGATGGCCATTCCAGCCACTACGATTTTCCGTTCCTGCGCGACCACTGCCCCTGCGCCACCTGCAACGACGAACGCGCCAAGAAGGAATCGCTGGCCTCGATGAATCTTCCGGCCTCGCCGCTCCTGCCCATGTACAAGCCGAAGCCGCGTGCGCAGTCCGCGAATCAGGTGGGAAATTACGCCATTCAGATCAGCTTCAACGACGGCCATTCGACGGGAATCTTCAGCTACGACTATCTGCGCGCCATCTGCCCCTGCCCCGAATGTGAAGCCGCCTTCCGGAAAGCGCCTGCCTAAGGACGTTCCGTAGTCCTCCAAAACAGATTGGAAGCCTGTCATTCCGAGCGGAGGGCGACGCCCTTTGTGGCCCGAAGTCGAGGAATCAGGGCTCAATCAATGGGTTCTGTGGTTCTCCCAGTGTCCCAATGCCTTCTAATCTTTAATTGTTGGGTTTTTCTTCCAGAGCCTTCAGCTTTTCCAAAACGCCGGGCGCGGACTTGGAATTCGGTTGCAGTTCAAGGTACTTTTCATACGCCTGCTTGGCTTCCGCTTTCTTGTCCAATTTCAGATACGCATCGCCGAGGTTGATATAAGCGATGCCACGATTCGGGTCCAGCGTGATGGTCTTCTGAAACCACTGCACCGCTTCTTCGTACTGCTCCAGCTTGAACGCGGCAAATCCGGCGTTATTCGCGAACAACGCCTTGTCAGGTTGCAAGCGCGCAGCTTCCTTGAACTTTTCCTTGGCCTCGCTGTATTTCTTTTCCTTGTACAGGCGCATCCCCTCATCGTTCGTTGCGGCGGGCAGATTCTTGGCCACCGCATCACTTGTCGGTGTAGCTGAAGTGAGTTTTGTGGTTCCTGCTTGCGCTGCTTGTTTCTCCTGACGCAATTGGGCCTCGGCGGCAGCCAGTTGTTTCTTGAGTTCCTCGTTCTGCGCCGCCTGTTTTTGAATCTCGTCGCGGAGCTTCTCAAGTTCGGAGTTGAGCTTGATGGCATCCTCTCCAAGCTGCGCGGAGGTCTCATTCAAAAACTCCGTCTCGTGATTCAGCTCAAAAAGAAAATCGCCGCCTTCGCTCCCGGGCAGATTGCCAAAGGCGGGCGTCTGGTGGGAGAGCGCGGACACTGCCGGTGTCACGTATGCGGCGAGCTCCGTGGCCGTGACCACGCCGTCGCCGTTCAAGTCCGCGCGTCCGTCCAGGGCCTGCAGCAGGGTCCAGGTGAACACCGAGTGCCCATTCGGCCCCGTGTCCGCCACTTGCTGGTCCGCTCCTCCCGCAGTAAACATTTGCCTCGCCGTCCGCCGCGAAATTTCCAGCAAATAATTCTGCAAGCCAGCCGCGGAAGGTCCCCCGCGCGTCAGCGCCAGCCCGCTGTAGCAGGAATCCATGACGAAGAACAGGTGCTTCGCGGGGATAGATTCCGCGATGTCCTGAAAATTGGACATGGAGATGGCGCTTCCCTCGTAGTGCGACAGATCGGCATCCACCGGAATGATGTAGCCTAGGTCGCGTCCAGAAGCTAAGTGCCGCGTCGCGCCGTGCCCGGCGTAAAACACAAACACGCGATCTTCCCGCTTGACCATTTCCGGATTCCCCAGCTTGTCCCCCAGCAGCGACAGAATATTCTCCCGCGTGGCATCTTTATCGAACAGCCCAAAGACGTGGTCCGGTTTGAAATTGTATTTTTTGATCAACAGGTCCCGCACCGCCTGCGCGTCATTGGTTGCATAACTCAATTTCGGCCAGGCCTGGTACGCATCTATCCCGATAATGGCCGCCCAACTCTCACGGTAAATCGGGACTGCTTTCGGCGTTTCCTGTGCGCCTTCTAAACCGCGCGTTCCCTCAACCGCAAAGTCGCTGCCATTCCAGTACGCGAACCGGAAGCCATCCTTCTGCAGCGCTTCAATGACCTGCGGCAGCGCTTCCAGTCCGACCTTATGAATATCGTGAAAGAGAATTATCCCTCGCCCTTGCTTTTCCGCTTCCGTCACCACGCGTTGCGCTACAGAATTGGGAACCGGGTCCGCCCAATCCTCCGAATCCACGTTCCAAAGGATCGCTTTCATCTTCTCGCTGCGAACCTTGGTGAGGATCGCCGCATTGATTGCTCCGTACGGCGGGCGGAACAGCACCGGATCCTGCTTCTGAATTGTCTTTATCAGGAAGCTCGTCGTGTCAATTTCCTTGGTGTATCCCGCTTCGTCGAGTTTCGGCAAAACCGGGTGGCTGTAGCTGTGATTGCCGAGCGCCGACCCCTGCTGCAGGATCCTGTCGCTGATGGCCGCCGTGGGCGCCAGCTTTGCCCCGCTTTCGGTTGTCTCCGGACCGAGGTTTCGCCCCACCTGAAAAAAGACCGCCTTAATCCCATACTTCACCAGAATGTCCAGAACCTGCGGCGTGTAGCGCGGATGCGGGCCATCGTCGAATGTCAGCACCAGAGTCTTCGGCGGCAAGTCATTGCCGAACACTTCATCCGTCGTGGATTTCTTCTTTCCCCCACCTCGGCTCGATGCCGGCGGCAACACCTTTTCCATCTCCCGCAAGATCTGTTCCCGGGTGTATTTCTGCTTCAGAAAATCAATGTATTGGCCCCAGGCTTCGCGGTGAACGGGCATGCCGCGCGTTTGCAGTCCGGCAAAAATGTCGCCAATCTCTTTTTGGTAGAGCGCCTGGATAGCCGCCAGCGAAGCCAGATCGTCCTGCACGCGCTTCTGAAACTCTGGCCCGCCTTTTCCTCCTGCCGCGAGTTCCTCCAGCGTGTCGCGGAACACCAACTTGTCCGCGTCGCGATATCCGCCGGACTTCTCCACGCGGTCCAGAAACTCGGCCGCAAAGTCCGTCTTCCCGGCAGCCAACGAATCGCCGAGGCCCTCCTCCAGCGCATGCAGTACTTGGTGGTTCTGCTCGAAGAGCATTCTCCCGGCCGTGGCCACCTGCTCGCGGACCGCAGGGTCAAGCTTCTTCGAGTCGTCCATTAAGACGATGATCTTCCGGTAGTTAGCAACGACCTGGTCGCAATCCTGCGCCAGCTTTGTATCGGTGGCCCGCAAACCCGGCAGGCAAAACAACAAGCCGCATAGAAGGAAGCTCACTCTCTTGCTGGCAAAATGGAATCTCACGGTTGCCTGGTTTCTTGGCGGAACGCGCCCGCTGTTTGACGACATCCTCCATGATGGACGACCCCGGGACCAAATTCCAGCCTCTCTCTCCTGCCCGTTTCCTACCTGCCGAAGCATGCCGAGTGGCTAGCCGCCAGCGAGCCCCATGTCCTCGTCAAAACCGCCCATAAAATCGTTCTTGTAATCCCGCTCACTGGACTTGCCCCAAGAAAGATGCGAGCATTAGTGTCCGCAGGTCAAAATACCCGTCCATGAGTGGCACTCCCCAAAGCCCGGCTGCCCAGAGCAGTCAAGGGAACGGCGTACCGCGCGTTTTGGTCGCGACAACCGCGCTCCTCAGTTTCATCTCCTTCTGGCGCGCCGCCGCTATCGTCCTGAACGATCTGGCCTCGTCCGCCTACTACGCCGGAGGTGAAGCCGAAGGCTACATCGGCAAAGCTGCGCCCTGGTTCATCCTGGGCATTATGCTGTTTTCCTACGCGGTCCGCGCCATCTACGTGGAAAGCTGCAGCATGTTCGTTCGCGGCGGCGTCTACCGCGTCGTCAAGGAAGCTATGGGCGGCACGCTGGCCAAGTTCAGCGTCTCTGCCTTGATGTTCGATTACATCCTCACCGGCCCGATCAGTGGCGTGTCCGCCGGCCAGTACATTGTTGGCCTCATCAACGAATCCTCCGATTACGTCCACTTGGGTCTCCACATTTCCCCTAACCTCGGCGCCGCATCCTTCGCAATTCTTTGCACGGTCTACTTCTGGTGGTACAACATCAAGGGCGTCCACGAATCCAGCCAGAAGGCCATGCGCATCATGCAGTTGACGACCATTATGGTCGTCATCCTCATCGGCTGGTGCCTCTACACCGTCCTCCTGCGCCACCCCGCTTTGCCGCCGCTCCCTCACCCCCGCAATCTGAAACTCGGGCCCAATGCCATGGGCTGGCTCTACGGCGTTCAGTTCGCACACATGGCCGGTCTGATTGCCATCTTTGTGGGCTTGGGCCATTCCGTCCTCGCCATGAGCGGCGAAGAATCCCTCGCGCAGGTCTATCGCGAAATCGAGCACCCGAAACTTCCCAACTTGAAGAAAACCGGCCTGGTCATCTTTATCTACAGCCTGGTGTTCACCTCGCTGGTTTCCTTCTTCGCCGTGATGATCATTCCTGATCATCAGCGGCAGAACTTCCTCGAAAACCTGATTGGCGGATTGGCCATGAACCTCGAGGGCCCATTCCTGCTCCGGCTGTTCTTTCACGGTTTTGTCGTAGTGGTCGGGACGCTCATCCTGGCCGGTGCTGTCAACACGGCAATTGTGGGTTCCAACGGTGTCCTCAATCGCGTTTCCGAAGATGGCGTGCTCTCCAGTTGGTTCCGCCAGCCGCACCGGAAGTTCGGCACGTCCTATAGGATCATCTGGATCATCGCGGGTCTCCAAATCCTCACCATCGTGATCAGTCGCGGTGATGTCACCTTCCTCGCAAACCTGTATGCCTTTGGGGTGATCTGGAGCTTCGCCATGAAGGGCATGGCCGTGCTCGTGCTCCGCTATACGCACCCTGGCGACCGCGAATATCGCGTGCCGTTGAACTTCCGCATCTTCGGCATTGAAATCCCCATTGGCCTCAGCTTGATTACCCTAATCCTCCTCGGTATCGCTGTCATAAACTTGTTTACCAAGCCTGACGCCACCATTGCCGGCGGTATCTTCTCCATTTTCCTTTTCATCGTGTTCACACTCTCTGAGCGGATCACTCATCATGGGCGTGTCGCTGCCCAGCACGTGGAAATGGATCAGTTCCATCTCGCGCTGTCGGGGGAATTGACGCCGGAAGCCGTGGGCGCGCGCCCCGGCAACATTCTTGTGCCGGTCAGTAACATTCACGCACTTTATCACCTCGGGAATGTCCTGGATCGCGTCAAACCTGGCCGCCGCGACGTCATCGTGCTCCACGTGCGCCTGCTGCGCCGTTCCGCATCCGGCGAATACGACCTGGAAGCCGAGCAACTCTTCGGCAGCATCGAACAGCAGTTGTTCACGCAGGCATTGGCCATCGCCGAAAAACGCGGGAAGAGCATCCGCCTCGCCGTCGTCGCCGCCAGCAATCTGTGGGACGGCATCCTTCGCGCGGGAACCTCGCTGCAATCCAGCACCATTGTCCTCGGCCATTCCCCCAAGGAAACCACCGAAGAGCAGGCGCGCCACATGGGCGATGCTTGGGAAGCCCTGGGCGATCCCAAGCCGCAGTTCAACCTCGAAATCCATCTAATGAACGGCGACAAAGTTTACAAAGTGCTAGGTCCCCACGCCCCCAACCTCACCGCCAACGAAGTCAATCTCATCCATCGGCTGTGGCTGCGCTTCAGCGAGAATACGGGCCCACTCGAGCTCCACCACCACGACGTCGTCCATTTTGCACTGGAAGAAGTGCAGAAGGAGCTCGACGAAGGACAGGAAGACGCGCTGGTCGCGCGCCTCCGCGAGCACCTGGAATCCAACCTCAAGAAGAAATCGGGTGGATCCTAGCGCACACCCTTCTGCGACAGAGAAGCCTTCTCAGGCTGTGTAGGGGCCCAGACCCGGTCAGGGGTGTCTTCTGTCTTGTACGGGTCACGAGTTACGCTCTCACACCGCGCTGGTGCAGTGTCCGCACTTCTTTGCGCCGAGCGGAATGGGCATGGCGCATTGTGGGCAATCCTTGGTCGTCGCGGGCGCCGGCGGCTTCGGCAGCCACTTGTTCACTGAGCGAACCAGCAGGAACACCGCAAACGCCACGATCAGAAAATTGATGATGGTATTCAGGAAGTTCCCGTAGTTCAGCGTCGGAATCGCGGCAACCTTGGCGGCGGCCAGCGTCTCGGCGTGTTTATCGCTCAGGCTGATGAACAGGTTGGAGAAATCCACATGCCCCACTAGGCGCCCAATCGGCGGCATGAGAACGTCTTCAACCAGCGAGGACACCACTTTGCCAAACGCGGCGCCAATGATCACGCCGACGGCAAGATCCAACACGCTGCCTCGCATTGCAAATTCTTTGAATTCTTTCAGCACGAGTCTTCTCCTTACGTAAATTTCGGTTAGTTCGTGGACACTTTCGGGCGGACCTCTGCCTGGCAGAGAGTTCAGATTTGGCCGGATTATATCTGAATTTTGCTTAGCGTTGCTTCAGAATCAGGACCGAGCCCAACACCCCGCGCAGAAACAGCACCAGGCCACCCGCTGCCAGCAGCTTTCCGATCCACATGACCGGCGCGCGCGAAATCCCCAGCATGATCAGACCCAGGAGAATCAAGGAACCGCCGCGGTTCCACTTCTGCCATCGCGCCCACCACAGGCCCGGTCTGGCCAGCGCCAGCAATCCCCACGCCACCGCTCCCATGCTGATTGCCAGCCAATAGACGCTCCGGGGATCAAATCGGATGTTCCCCGTCACGCCGAGCCACACCACCAGCACACCGAGAAACACAAAAATGACTTCGACCAGCAATTCGGTCAATCGGGCGGGCGAGAGCATGGAAGTCTCCGCTTTATGCCACCCGCTCGATCCGGACTTTCATAGTTACGGGAACTCTAGGCTTATCCATGCTGTCTCGCGCCGTATTCGATATTTTGTCGGCCACGTCCTGGCCTTCGACGACCTCGCCGAAGATGGTGTGCCGATTGTCGAGGTGCGGTGTCGGCGCAACGGTGATGAAAAACTGGCTCCCGTTCGTATTCGGGCCGGCGTTGGCCATGGAAAGCCGCCCCGACTTGGAGTGCCGCAGCGATGCGTGGAACTCATCCTGGAAGGAATATCCCGGGCCGCCTCGCCCGTCGCCGCGTGGGCATCCGCCCTGGATCATGAATTGTGGAATAACGCGGTGAAATGTCAGCCCGTCATAATAATTGCGCTTCTCCTTCTTCCCGGTCATGGGGTTGGTGAATTCCCGGGTGCCTTCGGCGAGTCCGACAAAATTCTCTACGGTTTTCGGCACTTCTTTTTCAAACAACCGGCAAACGATGTTCCCAAGTGAGGTTTCAAAGACAGCGTATGTTCCTGCAGGTCGTGCCATAGATTCTCCTTTTCTGCCTGTCCCATCCTACACGACGGCCTACAGTTCATCCACCGCGCTGGAGACTATTCTTACTTACCGTCCAGCAAGACGCGCAACGATCTCACCCTCGCGCGATTTCGACGTGACCTACCAACCCTTTTGTTTCCTTAACTCTGTGATATGCGCCGTGTGGTGCTTCCCGTGCCACGCGTATAGAAACAGCAGCCAATCCAGCGTCCTCACGCCAAAATCGGGATGCCGAAGTGTGCGCGCATACTCGTCTTGCTTTACCGAATGCAGCAGCCTCACCCAGCGCTCGTGCAGCGGCTCGAGCAATCGCAGCGACACTTCCACCGGCGCATGTGCCGCGTCTTCCAGCTTTGCCCAGGCGTTCTCCTCGTACGGCTTGATCGTCGGCTCCGCCTCCGTCAACGCCAGCCGCCAGCGCACATACGCGTTCATATGGCTGTCGGCCAAGTGGTGAACCACTTGTCTCACGGTCCATCCACCCTCGCGGTAAGGCGTATCCAGTTGCGCGTCGTTCAATCCCTTTACCGCTGCGCGAATCTTTCCCGGCGCCGAGGCGATATCAAGAATTGCTTCTGCTCGCTGCGTTGGTGTCACGTTGCCCGGCAGTTCGAATTTTCCTATCGGATAGCGCGGATCCATAATCGGCTCCTTAGAAATTCAGGGAACGGCTTCAGCATAGATAGGTCCGAGGCCACTTTCCAACGATACGCACGTGCACCTCATTCCAATTTGGACTTGGTCTCGCCAGCAGTCTCAATGCAGGCGCACCATTTCTAATTCCAAGCAATGCTACAATAATCGTTCGCTGTGTACCCCCAGTACTGCCTAGTGAATCTAAGTCGTGGAGCTTATCTGAATGCATAACGTCCTCATCATTGGGAGCGGCTGCGCCGGTCTGACCGCCGCCATTTATGCCGCGCGCGCCAACCTGAAGCCGCTGGTTCTCGACGGCCACGAGCCTGGCGGCCAGCTCTCCCTGACCACGCGTGTCGAAAATTTCCCCGGCTTTCCGGAAGGAATTCTGGGGCCGGAACTCATCGAAAACATGCGCAAGCAGGCGCAAAAATTCGGCGCCGAATTCAAAGCCGGAGCGGTAACAGAAGTGGATCTGACTCGCCGGCCATTCAAGGTCACAGTGGGGAAGAATGTCTACGAAACGCGAGCGCTCATCGTTGCCGCCGGCGCTTCGGCCCGCCTCCTTGGCTTGAAGGGCGAAAGAGAACTCATCGGCCACGGCGTCTCGACCTGCGCCACCTGCGATGGCTACTTCTTTCGCGGCAAGCCGATTGCCGTTGTCGGCGGCGGCGATTCGGCCATGGAGGAGGCCAACTTCCTCTCGCGCTATGCCAGCCGAGTTTACGTCGTTCATCGCCGGGACGAGTTTCGTGCGTCGAAAATCATGATTGACCGCGCCAAGGCCAATGCAAAAGTCGAATTTGTCACTCCATTCGTCGTCGAAGAAATTCTCGCGCCCCAGGGCCTGGTCTCAGGCGTGCGCCTACGTAACACGAAAAGCAACGAAAAGCGGGATATCGCCTTGGACGGCGTGTTCGTCGCGATCGGCCACGATCCCAACACTACCGTCTTTCGCGGCAAACTCGACATGGATCAGAACGGCTACCTGATTGCCCGGCACGGCAGCCTCACCAGCATTCCCGGCGTGTTTGTCGCTGGCGATGTGCAGGACCACCGCTATCGCCAGGCCGTCACTGCCGCGGGTTCCGGTTGCATGGCGGCCATTGATGCCGAAAAGTTCCTGGAAGAGCACAAAGACTAGATCGCCAGTAGTCTCTCCCGGCAACTCCGGGCATAATTGAATTGTCCATGCTGCGTTCCATTCTTCTGAAGCTCTCCGACAGCAAAGGTTTCGCTCACTGGGTCACTTCCAACGGCACCACGCGCCGGATGTCCCACCGATTTGTCGCCGGCGAAACCCTGGATGAAGCGATTGAAGTCGCCCGCAATTGCAACGACAGAGGCATGCTCGTCACCCTCGATTGCCTCGGTGAGAATGTCGCCACCACCGCGGACGCGCAGAAAGCCCGCGACACCTATCTGCAAATCTTCGACCGCATCGCCCAGGAAAAACTGGACGCCAACGTTTCCTGCAAGCTGACGCAACTCGGCCTCGACCTCTCCAGCGAATTCTGTGAAGGCCTCGTGCTATCCCTTGCGGAGCGCGCCGCGTCTTACGACAGCTTCCTTCGCGTGGACATGGAAAGTTCCATGTACACGCAGCGGACCGTGGAGCTGGTCAAGCGCGTGCGCACGCAGACGCCGTGTGCGGGCATCGTGGTCCAGTCCTACCTCTACCGCAGCGAAGGCGACATTCTCGACCTGCTCTCCTATGGTTGCCGCGTCCGGCTGTGTAAAGGCGCTTACAAGGAATCGTCAGAGGTAGCGTACCAGCGCAAATCCGAAGTGGACGCCAGCTTTATCAAGCTCATGCGCCTGTTGCTTTCCAGCGGCTTCTATCACGCCATCGCCACTCACGATCCGCTGATGGTTGCAGCCACGATTCGCTGGGCCGCCGAGAAGAAAATTTCCAAGGACGATTTTGAATTTCAGATGTTGCATGGAATCCGAACCGATTTGCAGCGCCAGTTGGTCCGCGATGGATACAAAGTCCGGATCTACGTTCCCTATGGGCAGGAGTGGTTTCCCTATTTCATGCGCCGCCTAGCCGAGCGCCCCGCCAACCTCGGCTTCTTCATTCGCAACTTCTTCCGCTCCTAGACAATTACCCCGCTAATCAAGCGCCAGAGGCGCGGCACTTCACCTCGGGTGCCCATTCGAATTCCTAGTAGGTTTAGAACGATTTCAACTGAGTCAGAGAAATTCTAGCCTAAACTTTCTCCCGGCCTGATCGCGTGGATCTCCAGTCCCGGGATATCCTTCGTTTCAACCCGCAAACCCTCCGGCTTCCCGGTCAGCAAAGGAAACGTCGCATAGTGCATCGGAATAATGTGTTTGACACCGAGCAACCGGATGGCAAACGCTGCTTCCCTCGGCCCCATCGTGAACACGTCGCCGATCGGCAGACACGCCACGTCCGGTTTGTATATCTCTCCGATGAGTTTCATGTCGCCGAACACCGCCGTGTCTCCCGCGTGATAAATCGTCACTCCTCCCGGCAACTTCACCACAAATCCGCCTGCTTCCCCCGCATAAATCCTCTCGCCGCCATCTTCAATCGAGTTGGAATGAAATGCGTGCGTCATCGTGACTTCGAAATCACCCACCTTCTGCGAGCCGCCCTTGTTTCCCGGCATCCCTTGCGCTCCTGTCCCTTTGGATTCCAGCCACAGGTAGGTCTCGAACGTCGAAACCACCTTCGGCTTGAACTCGCTGGCAAGCGCCAACAGATCGCCCAGGTGGTCGGTATGCCCGTGAGTCAGGAAAATCGCGTCCAGCCTCGCCAGTTTTTTTAGGTTATCCGGGCACTTGGGATTCGACATCACCCACGGATCGATGAGCGCCACTTGTCCGCTCGGCGAGGTCAACCCAAAGGTGCTGTGCCCGTAGTACGTAATCTTGTTGCCTTTCAAGTCCAGCATGCCTTGCCTCCTGGAGCTACTTTGTTCGATGAATCTTCTGGAACTCACAATCAGAATTGTGACGTTACTGTGCCAACAGCATCTTAATCGCTGCGTCGTAAGTTTCGCGGTCGCTCGCCCCCACCAGATGCCCCACCTGCGTTCCGTCCTTCGCGTAGAAAAACGAAGCCGGAATAGACCCATTCCATCCTCTCATTACCGCCTGCAAAAAAGCCTCCTCGTCGCCCTTGGTCTTCCGGTAGTTGGGGAACACGGGCCTATACCGGACGAGAAACCTTCGCATCAAGATCAAGTCTCCATCCTGGTCCAAGCTGATTCCAACCACCTTCAGCCCTTGCGGTGCGTACTGCTTTGCCAGTTCGTTCACCATCGGATATTCGTCGCGGCAGGGCTCGCACCAGGTCGCCCAAAATGTTACGAGGAGCGGCTTGCCCTTGTATTTCTGCAAGATTTTCTCGTAGCCCTGCGTGTCCACCATCGGCGGATCCTTCGCCGGCCCCGTGGTCTGTGCCAGGACCAGCGCCACTCCTGCCATCGCCATCAGCCCTGTCAACCCGATCTTTCTTAACATGCCCATTCCTTTCCCCATCATTCTAACGCCTTGCCCAGGGTTGAGAATCTTTCGCGACCCCCGTAGAATGATTCCCTGGTGCTTGCGACCTGGCAGTGCCGTGATACCTTCGAGGTTTGCCCGGACCATGGGGCTTCTCGATTCCGGCTAGCTGCCTGCAAAAGGAGATCCTGAATGGCTTACGTGATTGCCGAACCCTGCGTCAACACGAAGGACACTGCCTGCGTTGACGTCTGCCCCGTGGACTGCATTCATCCGCGCAAGGACGAGGAAGCCTACAAAACCGAAACCATGCTCTACATCAACCCCGTCGAATGTATTGACTGCGGCGCGTGCGTCCCCGTCTGTCCCGTCACCGCCATCTTCGCACTCGAGGATCTCCCCGAAAAGTGGCAGCAATTCACCGCCATGAACGCGGACTGGTACAACAAAAAGTAGTTTCCATCATCGCTACTGTGCCTATGACATCTTTCGGCGCCTCGATCCTTCGGGGCGCTTTCTCATTTCACGGGCTTCCTTTTCGCGATCCTGCTCATCCAACCAGTATCGCTTTCACTGAGTTCTCATGGAGCTTCCGGTGCGCCCACTAACTTCGCGCTTCCTGCTCATCCTTGGATTGGGGCTTTTCCTAATGGCATCGTCTTGCGTCGCCCAAACGCCCGTCCTCGAAGGAACCTATACCGGCACCTTGCAAGCCGGCGAAGCCAAGCTCCACCTGGTTCTCCATCTTTCTCGAACTTCGAGCGGGGCGCTCCACGCCTCCCTCGATAGCTTGGACCAAGCTGTTTTCGCCATTGAGGCGAGCTCCGTCTCCTTCGCCTCGGAAATCCTCAAAATCGAAGTCGCTTCCGTCGGCGCCCAGTTTGAGGGCAGAGTTTCTCCCGACTATAAGCTCATCAATGGGGAATGGTCTCAGGGAAGCGCCTCTCTTCCACTGATATTTCTTCGCGAGCCTCCCGCGCACAAGCCGGACGACGCCATCTCACCGGTCGAGGGTCTGTGGCAAAGCGCCTTGGAAACTCACGGCATGCGCCTGCGTTTACAACTTCACGTTTCCCACGACTCCGACAACGAGCTGATCGCCGCCCTCGACAGCCTGGACCAGAGCGTGAGCGGCCTTCCCGCTATCAATGTCACGCAGAAAGCATCCTCGTTTCACTTCGAGATTCCGGCCGTCGCCGGCACTTTTGACGGCACCATCAACACCACAAAAAACTCCATCGCCGGCACCTGGTCGCAGACCGGTGCCACCGAGAAGCTCGAATTCAAGCGCTCGGATCAACCTCTCGAACTTCGCCGCCCGCAAACTCCCGTCAAACCCTATCCCTACCGCGAAGAAGAAGTCTCCTTTTTCAATTCAGCCGCGGGGGTCACTCTGGCGGGCACGCTCACTTTGCCGAAGGGCCCGGGTCCCTTTGCCGCCGCCGTGCTTATTGCCGGTTCCGGGCCGCACGACCGCGACGAATCTCTCGCCAATCACAAGCCCTTCCTCGTGCTCTCGGACTATCTGACACGAAAGGGAATTGCCGTCCTGCGCTACGACAAGCGCGGCATCGGCAAATCCACCGGCTCGGCTGATCAAACCACCACCCTGGGCCTCGCCTTGGATGCCGAAGCTGGCGTCGCCTACCTGAAGACTCGCAAGGAAATCGACCCCGCGAAGGTCGGCCTTATCGGCCACAGCGAGGGAGCCATGATTGCCCCCTACCTCGCCTCCCAATCACCCGATATTCCTTGGCTCGTTCTCCTCGCCGCTCCCGTGACCAAGGGCGAGGATACGCTCCTCAATCAGTCCGAACTGATTGCCCGCGCCGCCAAGCTTTCGGACGAGCAAGTCGAGGCCAGCCTCGCCTTCGACAAGGCAGCCTACCATCTCGTGCGCGAAGAAAAGGACTCCGCCGCGCTGACCGAAAAGCTCAACGCTTTGGTTAAGGACAGCGGCCTGGACATCGCTCTTCCCCCCGCCCTGCTCGAGCCCCAACTGCGCATGATGACCTCTCTGTGGTTCCACTTCTTCCTGGATTACGATCCCTTGCCCGTTCTTCGCAATATCAAATGCCCCACGCTTGCCCTCTATGGCCAGAAAGATCTTCAAGTGCCCGCGAAGCCGAATCTATCCATGCTTCAAAAGGCTTTTGAGGATGGCGGAAACAAGCACGCGGACATCCGTCAGCTTGCAGACCTCAATCACTTATTCCAGCATGCCTACTCCGGCTCGCCTGCCGAATACGCCGCCATTGACGAGACCATCTCGCCCGAGGTCCTCGGGATCATCGCCGACTGGCTTCTTCCTCGAGTCAGTGTAAAGTAAATACAGTAGCTAGTTGCTTATGAGGTCGGTTTCTGTCATCGCAGGACTCGCGTTATCATAGATTCTTATGACGAAGACCGGCTCTCCGTTCCATCTCGTCCTCATCATTCACGCCCACCAGCCCGCCGGCAATTTTGAGCACGTTTTTGAAGAGTGCTTTCAACATTCCTACGACGCATTCCTTTCGCTGGTTGAGAAGCATCCCGGTATTCGCCTCGCGATTCACTATTCCGGGCCATTGCTCCTCTGGATCGAGAAGCATCACCCGAGCTACTTCGACCGCCTCCGTGCTCTGGTGGGGTCCGGCCAGGTGGAGCTCATTGGCGGCGGTTTCTATGAACCAATCCTCATCTCTATCCCTGAAGCGGACCGCTATGAGCAAATCACCCGCCTCGCGGACTACATCGAGAAGCATTTCGGCAAGCGGCCCAACGGTCTCTGGCTCACCGAGCGCGTTTGGGAGCCCCAACTGCCCTCTTCGCTTGCCGCCGCAAACGTCGGCTACACCCTGGTTGACGACCTCCCATTCCTTACCGCGGGATTCGATCCAGAAGAACTATTTGGCCCATATATCGCGGAAGATTGCGGAAAGTCTGTTTGGCTTTTCCCCGGGCTCAAGGAGTTGCGTTACCTCATCCCGTTCCGCCTGGTAGAGGAGTCCATCGCCTATTTCAAGAATGCCGCGCAAGCCCATCCCGGAGGAGTGGCTGCCTTCGGCGACGACATGGAGAAATTTGGCGTTTGGCCGGGCACCTTTGAACACTGCTACAAAGACGGCTGGCTGGAGAAGTTTTTCACCGCCCTCGACGATAACGCCGGCTGGCTGAAAACCATCACTCCCAGCGAGTGCATCGCGTCGCACACGCCGCTCGGCCGCGCGGACCTTCCTACTGCCTCCTATGCGGAGATGATGGAATGGGTGCTGCCGACCAGCACGCGTCTCCGCTTCTACGCGCTGCACAAGGAATTTGCTTCGCGCCCCGACCTGCTTCCCTTTCTTCGTGGCAGCGGCTGGCGCGGCTTCCTGCGCAAATACCCCGAATCGAACCTTCTTCACAAGAAAATGCTGCGCGTTTCCGCGTGCGTGGCATCCGTGCCACAGCGCCGCTCCAGCCCCGAGCATAACGCCTCGCTCCTCGAAGCGCGCGACCTCATGTTGCGCGGCCAGGGCAATGACGCTTACTGGCATGGTGTTTTTGGTGGACTTTACGCGCCTCATCTCCGCACCGAGCTTTGGCGCAAACTGGTGCGCGCGGAAACCCTGGTGGACCAGCTAACTCCGGGCGGTCAGATTCCGCGCGTCGAGTTTCTCGACTACGATGCCGACGGGAATTCCGAACTGCTTTTCACCGCGCCGGAATATCAGGCCCTGCTGAAGCCTTCTGATGGCGCTACTCTCGCCGCGGTCGATTTTCGCCCCTGTGCCGCCACGCTCATCAATTCCGTGCAACGCCGGCCGGAGGCGTACCATTCGCGCCTCCGCGAAGCTGCTTCCGCGGGGCCGTCCGCCGCCAGCGCGGTGTCCATTCACGACCAGGTGCGCGTCAAGGAGCCCAATCTCGAGCGTTTCCTGCGCTACGACCGGTTCCCGCGCCATTCCTTCCGCCTGCTTCTCTTCGATCAATCCCGAACCGCCGACGACTATGCGGCTCTTCAACTGAACGAACTCGTGCCTCCCGCCGCTGGCAACTACGAAATTCGGCACTCTTCCGCCAACTATGCGGACCTGGTCCTCGAGCAAGAGCTTCCCGAATTCACCACCGATCCTACGAATCCTCCGCGCCTGACCATTACCAAGCACTTTCTTTTTGGTCCCGCCCCTCAAGGCTGCGAGCTCAGCTGTGACATTTCTCTAACGACGTCTGCACCGCTGGCTCGGCCCCTGCGCCTCGGCATCGAATCGGTCATCAATTTTCTCGCCCCGACGGAGCCCGACCGCTTCTTCGAGACGCCCGCCGGCCCGAGAAACCTGCGTTTTACCGGAACACTCCCGCGCCCGGTTTTGCGCTTGGAAGACGGCTGGCAGCGGATTCGCGCCACGCTGCACGCTCCCGCCAGCGAGGAATTCTGGATCGCCCCGATTGAAACCGTTTCAGAATCCGAAGGCGGCTTCGAACGCGTCTACCAGGGCTCTCAGATTCTGGCCGTGTGGAAGCCGGACCTGACCAAGGCTACATCCTTCTCCGCGCGCCTCATGTGGCGCGTTGAGGCCTTCTAGCCTCCAAGTAGGCGGTCTCTGTAATCCCGAGTGGCGCATCGTTCGCGTCACGAA
This sequence comes from Candidatus Limnocylindrales bacterium, assembly GCA_035623175.1. Classification (GTDB taxonomy): domain Bacteria; phylum Acidobacteriota; class Terriglobia; order Acidiferrales; family UBA7541; genus Acidiferrum. Next base: position 26,566 of record DASPTY010000178.1, read on the forward strand.
GAATCTCGACCTCGCGTCTACCCGCCTCACCTCATTGGCCGACCTTCTTCGGCTTCATCCCCAACGTTTCCATCAACTGTTCCAGCGCTTCCTCCATTCCCGCCGCTTTCTTCATCGCCTCGCCCAATCTCCCTTGTGTTGCAGATGAGGAAGCGTCCTCCCACGTCTGCTTTAATTGCTCGTATTGGCGCTTCGCCCCTTCCAATACTTCCTGGTCCATTCCCGACGGCAACCGCGCGCCGTGCGAGTATGCGTCCAATCTTCTCTTTGCTTCGTTCAAGCGCTTGGGTATGGATTCATTCATGCTCGCCCAGGCCTTCGTCCACTCCTCCTTCTTCGTCGCTGCAGCAACAACCAGTTCTTTCGCCCTATTCGCTGCGTCATGTGCCCCCGCCAGCGCCTTCGAATAATCGTCTCTTGCGAGTGCATCCTTTCCGGACTGAAGCGCTGCCTGGGCAGCCTTTAACTGGTCCGGCACGTACTTCTCCGCCTCCGTTTGCACGGTCGCGAGCGCAGTTTCCGCGGCACTGATCGCGGCTTCAGTCGCCTCTCTTTGCCGGTTCTGGCACCCTGCGGCCAGCAACGCCACGGCGAGCACACCGCACAACATCCAACTCATCCTCCATGCCATGTCCTCTGTCCTCTCAAGGATTTGCATCCAGTGGGGCGGGAATCGAACACTGGTTCGCTACTGATGCTCTCATGCACTGTACTCGGGCTTGCGGCAAACTGACAAGGATTCCATCCTTGCCCAGCCTTTTGGAATTCGCCGCCTCTCCATTTCGAGATTTCTTTCGATTGGCGTTATTCTTCTCTCTTCTATGCGGGAACGACTGTCTCGCCTCATTCGATCTGTCTGGTTCATCGCCTTGCTCGCATTGGTCCTTCGCGTCGCGTTTGTCCTCTATAAGGCCTATCTGATCCCGCACGTCGTCCTCGCCAGCCTTCCTTTCCAGAATGAAGTGGGCAACGTGGCTTCATCTCTGGCACAGGGCCAGGGCTTCTGCTGTCTTTTCCGGCAACCGACCGGCCCGACCGCCTGGCTCGCTCCGGTTTACCCGCTCTTGATCAGCGGTGTCTTCAAGATCTTCGGCGCCTTCACTCTTGGCTCTTTCTACGCATCGGTCTTACTGAACTGCCTGTTTTCTTCGCTTGCCTGTTTTCCGCTCTTCGCCATTGGCAAGCGTTTAGGGAATCAAACAACGGCAGCGCTCGCGACCTGGCTCTGGGCCTTTTTTCCGAGCGGCATCATCTTGCCCTTCGAGTGGATCTGGGACACGTCTCTATCTGCCCTGCTGGCCGCTGCGTTGCTCTGGGCCACTCTCGAACTTGCGGACTCGCTTTGCCTGCGTGACTTCGCCATCTACGGCCTTCTCTGGGGATTTTCTCTGCTCACGAATCCAACTCTCGGCATGCTCTTTCCTATCCTTCTCGGGTGGCTTCTGTACCGCCATCGCGGCAATTTTCCCGGCATTGCCAAGTCGGCGCTTCTCGCTTGCGCCGCAATCGTGCTCTTTTGCGCGCCCTGGACCACGCGCAACTATCTCCGCTTTGGCCGTTTCATCCCGTTGCGCTCCAATTTTGCCTACGAATTTTGGTCCGGCAACAACGAGATCTTTGACGAGCACTCGCGCGAAGTGAATCGCATCACCCGCTTCGAGCAAACCCGTCTCTACGCGCGCCTCGGTGAAAACGCATTTCTCGACGAGAAGAGGCAAAAGGCCCGGAGCTTCGTCCGCACCCGTCCCGCTCTTTATGCCCAATTGTGCGGTCGCCGGATTGTAGCCACCTGGTTCGGCTCCGCTTCTCCCTGGCTCGATTTCTGGAAAACGGACTCCTCCTTGGCGCGATTTCTGCTGCTTTGGAACGCCGTGACTCTCTTGGGTGTCCTTGCCGGGCTAGTCCGCCTGTTTCTTCTCCGGCGCCTTTGCTTTGTCCCTATTGCTGCGTTCCCAATCCTCTTTCCAGCGACGTTCTATATCGCGCATACGTCCCTTCGCCACCGCCATCCCTGCGATCCCGTCCTGGCTCTGCTCATCGCCGTAGCTGTGGTTGGCGCGGGCAGACGGCTTGACGCAAAATAGGTTAGACTCTTGAAATTCTAATCCTGTGGCCGATCTAGTCGTCCGGGGGGACTCCGGCCTCGATCAACGTTCTCACGATGCTGAAAGTCTCTGACTCTCTGTACCTTTCGGTAACCATCCAGTCGCTCCTGGTCGTGTTTCTTGTGGTCCTCCTTTGGGCCCTGTACATCCGCCTGCATAAATTCAGGTTCTTTCGTTGGTGGGCGTGGGCGTGGTCCTCTTTCGCCGTTTATTTGGCGGTAGCCACCATCTCTCTGCGCCTCGGCACAGCGTGGACCCTTCAGAAATCCCTTTTGGTCCTCGCTCTACTTCTTTCCGGATTCCTCCAACCTGTGCTGTTGGTTTTCGGGGGCATAAGTTGGCGGACCCCGGAAAAACCTTCGCGCCAAGTCTTCTGGACGGGACTCGGTCTGAGTGCACTGGCAGCATTCGCCAGCTTTGCGCTGGGCTTTGCTTTTCGCGGCACTCCGATCGCAAGTTTTGCGATCCGCAACATCCCGCGCACTCTCGTGATTGCTGCGGCCTTGTTCTTTTGCTGTGCTGTCTTCTTGCGACAGTTTCGTGTGACTCGCTCTTACGCCGCGGCAATCACAGGCGTTTTCTGCCTCTTCTACGGCATCAATCAGTGCCTCTACTTCCTCAGTTTTACCGAGATGTTCACCGGCACCTGGAACGTGCCATTGCCGGGAGTTCTCCACCGTCTCGCCAATGTCGACCTCATGGTCCATTCCCGGCTTCTCCTTTTCGACCTCGTGGATACCTGCGGCATCTGCCTTGGCATGATTCTTCTGTTACTCGAGCGCTTTCATCAGACTGCTTCCGAACTCGAAGCCAGCGAGCAGCGGCGTCTCGGCCTCGCCGTGGATAACGTTTCCCTTCAGATGGAAGTCCAAAACCGCCTGCGAGCTGAGGCGGAGCTTCGCCGTAGCGAGGAATTCAGCCGCCAGGTGATTCTCAATTCTCCGCTGGCGATGTTGGTTTCGCGCGGGCCGCGGGAGGCTGTCGAGTTCGTCAACGAAAAATTTACTCACCTCTTCGGTTATACAGCACAAGAAATCCCGGATGTCTCCCATTGGTGGCCGCTGGCCTATCCGGACGCGGAATATCGCCGGTCCATCCAGGTGCAATGGCAAAAACTGATTGATGCGGCCAATCAAGGCGTGACCCACCAGTCCTCCATGGAGGCTCGCGTCTGCTGCAAGGACGGCTCCTCTCGCGACATCGAGTTTCATCTCTCCCTGGTGAATGATCTCTATCTGGTCAGCTTCGTGGATTTAACTGAAAGGAAGAAAACTCTCGAAGATCTGTTGGAAAGTGAGAGCCGTTACCGCGATCTGGTCGAAAACAGCGAAGACTTGTTGGGCACGCACGATCTGGAAGGCCACATCATCTCAATCAATCAGGCTCCTTGCCGCCGCCTCGGTTACACGGTCGAGGAGATGCTTCACAAAACCATGCAGGATTTGCTGGCCCCGAGAAATCGCCACCTCTTTCCGGAATTTGTTCAGAAAGTTTTCGAAGAAGGCCAGGCCTCAGGGCTCATGGTTGTGGTCACCCGGACGGGCGAAGAGCGCGTCTGGGAGTACACGGCCACCCTGCGCAAGGATGATGTCCGCTCTCCCCTCGTTCGTGGCATGGCTCACGACGTCACCGAACGATTTCGCGCGGAGCAGGCTCTACGCCATTCCGAAGCGAAGTTCGCGACCGCGTTCCGCGCCAGCCCTCATGCCATGACCATTACTTCATTGCGCAACGGCCGCTTTATTGACGTCAATGCCAGTTTTGAACGGCAAAGCGGTTATACCCGCGAGGAAATCTTGGGCAAAACGATCCTCGAAATCGGGCTCTGGGCCGATACTACCGATTTTGCTGCCATTATGGCCGATTCGCTCAAACGCAGAAACGTGCCGAGCCGTCAGGTTCGCCTGCGCACCAAGTCCGGACGAATTGTCACCGCTCTTTACTCCGTTGAAGTGATCGACATCAATGGGGAGCCCTGCGCCCTGGCCGCCGGCGAGGACATTTCCGAGCGCCTCCAGATGGAGCGCGCCTTGCGCGAAAGTGAAGCCAAGTTTCGCCTCGTGGCCGACACCGTCACTTCCGCCATCTGGCTCCTTCAGGACAATCATTTCGTTTACTTCAACAAGGAATTTGAAAAAATCGCTGGCTACTCCCGCGAAGAGATTCTGGCCATGGATCCCTGGAATCTGGTCCACCCGGACTTCCGCGAACAGGGCCGTGCCACCTTGGAGGCACGGCTTCGCGGCCAGCCCATGCCTTCGCGGTACCAATTTGCCATTGTTACAAAGAAAGGAGATACGCGGTGGGTTGATTTCTCAGCGGCAATTACCGAATTTAATGGGAAACCCACACTATTAGGATGTGCTTTCGATATTACTGCTGCGAAGCGCGCCGAACAGGATTTGAAAGAGCATGCCATGTACATGGACGCTCTGATCTCCAACACGCCTCTGGGCATTGTCATCAAGGATGAAAACCAGCTTGTGCGCTTCTGCAACCCCGCTTTTGAACAAATGTTTCTTTACAATGAGTCCGAGATTCAAGGCAAGAACCTGGATGAGGTAATCGCTCCGCACGACAGCCAGGAGGCGGCCTTGCTCACCCACGCCGTCCGCGAAGGCGGCGTCGTCCACACCACCGCGCGGCGCAGGCGGAAAGACGGCGTCCTGATTGATGTGGAACTTTACGGCGTCAGAGTGTTTTCCGGAGACTCCTTCGTTGGAGCCTTCGCCATTTATCAAGACATTACCGAACGCAAGAAATCGGAAGAAAAACTCGCCGCCTTACGCAACCGCCTGACTCGTGCGCAGGAAGAAGAGCGCGCGCGCATCGCCCGCGACCTCCACGACGACGCCGGGCAGCGCCTCGCCCTTCTCAGCATCGACCTCGAACAGCTCAAGCAGTCCTCCATGAAGCTGAAGTCCTCGCTCACCCAGCAGCTCGAGGCGCTCGTCAAGGCCGCCAGCGAAATCACCTCAGACGTTCACAACGTCTCACGCCGCCTTCACCCTTCTCAGGTGGAACTCTTGGGTTTGCCCACGGCGCTTTCCAATTTCTGCCGGGATTTTGCTGAGCGCAATTCCATGGAGATTGAATCTGAGAATGCCGGCCTGCAACACAAGCCGACCCAGGAAGCCGCGCTTTGCCTCTTCCGCGTAGCCCAGGAAGCGATTCGCAACGTCCAGAAGCACAGCGGCAGCAATCGCGCCCTGGTTCAGTTGGACGAGGTTTCGGGGTCCCTGCGGCTTCGCATCTCCGACCACGGCAGCGGTTTTGATCCGCAATCTGCGGAGCTGAGTCACGGGCTCGGACTTCTCAGTATGGAAGAGCGCTTGCACAGTCTGGGCGGCGAATTGTTCATCCACTCGCGCCCCGGCGGCGGTACTTGCATTGAAGCCTGCATCCCACTTTCCCCCACCGTCCCCGCATAGTTCTACCCTCGTTTATTTGACCGATTAAAGCCAAGGTCGAATTGTCATCCTGAGGGGCGCCGAGTCTGCGCCCCGAAGGATCTCGACGCCAACTTCACACTGGATCGCTCGCGGAAAGGCGCGCATATGGAGCAATGCGCTCCATCGCTTTTGCAGCTACGATCAAGAGGGACTCCTCACCACACCTTGCACACCTTTTCCGGGGGCTTGGTCATTGGTTGCCCCGCTTTGCATGCAAATGCCGCGGCAAACTCCGGCATGTTCACCACTACCCCGTTGATCCGGTATTGCCCTGGAGAATGCGGATCGGTTGCCGCTCGCACGCGCTGCTCTTCCGGCCGGTCATTTTCGCAAGCCCACTGCGCAAATCCGACGAAGAATCGCTGCTCCGGCGTCAATCCGTCGCGCGGGGTGAGGTTTAGTCCCTTTGTCGCGTCCTGCCAGGCCATGTACGCCAAAAGCTCCCCGCCGAGATCGGCCACGTCCTCCCCAAGAGTCAGCTTGCTGTTGATGCGGATTTCGTCCACCACGACGTAACCGGCGTACTGATCCTCCACGCACTTGGTTCTCGCATCGAACTTCGTCCGGTCTTCCTTGGTCCACCAGTTCTTCAAGTTTCCGGTGGCATCATATTGGCTGCCCTCATCGTCAAATCCGTGCGTGAGTTCGTGGCCAATCGTGCCGCCGGTGTTTCCATAGTTCGGCGCAGCGTCGAGTTTCGCATCGTAAAGCGGCGGTTGAAGCACACCGGCCGGGAAGTTAATGTCGTTCATCTGTGGATCGTAGTAGGCATTCACCGTGGGCGGGCTCATGCCCCATTCCTTCCGGTCCACAGGCTTCCCGATCTTGTTGATTTGCCGATGGCGCTCGAAAGAGGAAGTGCGCGCCATGTTGTCGGCAAAATCGTCTCGCGTGAGCTTGATGCTGCTGTAGTCCCGCCAGGCGTCCGGGTACCCGATCTTGTTGCGGATCCCGTGCAGCTTCTTGAGCGCCTGCTCCTTGGTCTCCGGGCTCATCCAGTCGAGCCGCTGGATGCGTAGCGCCATGGAATCTTCGATCCGCCTCACCATGTCCAGCGTGCTCTGCTTCAGCTCCGGCGAGAACACTTTCTCGACGAACGCTTGGCCCAGCGCCTCGCCGAGCTGATGATCTGTGTACTGCACGCAGCGCTTCCAGCGCGCCTGCTGCTCTTTCGCTCCTCTCAGGTACTTCCGGTAAAACTCGAAGTTTTCGTTGACGAAGGCTGAGGAAAGAAACGGGGAAGCCGAATCCACCACGTGGAATCGCAGATAGGTTTTCCAATTGTCGAGCGGCTCGGCCGTCAGCCGCGCGTTGACCTCCTTGAAGAAATCCGGCGTCGCTACGTTCAGGATTTCGAACGTAGGATACTCCGCGACTCCGTAGTAGCCCTTCCAATCAAAGTTCGGTGCCAACGTATCCAGTTCCGCCACCTTCATTTTGTGCTTCAGTTTGTACGGGTCTCGCCGCTCCACCCGCGTCAACGACGCCTTGGCAAACGCAGTCTCCAGTCGCATTACCGTCTCCGCATCTTTCTTCGCGGTTTCCGCGTTCTCGCCCATCAACTCAAAAACCTTCTGCACGTGCAGGACGTAGCGCTCCCGCGTCTCCTTGGACTTGGCATCTTCCTTTGTGTAGTAATCGCGGTCGGGCAAGCCGAGCCCGCCCTGGTCCAGTTCCGCAATCACCCTTTCGGAGTCGTCCGGATCCTGTGTCGAGCCCCCGGCAAATACTACCGAGCGACCGTAAACCATCTGCAATCGCGCGATCAGCGGCGCGAGTTCCTTTGCCGATTTCAAACCCGCGACCGCGTCCAGGTAATTCTGCACTGGCGCCAACCCTTGTTTCTCCACCGCCGCTTCATCCATGCAAGCCGCATAAAAATCGCCAATCTCTTGCGTAACCGCCTTCCGCTGCCCGCTGTTTACCGACGCCTGTTCCAGGATTCCGCGCAGGAATTGCAGGTTGTCTTGATACAGTTTTGCGTAAACCGACCAGGAGGTCTGGTCGGCTGGGATCGGGTTGTTCTTCTTCCACCCGCCGCAAGCATACTGGTAGAAATTCACGCACGGGTCCGCCAGCTTATCCATCGAAGCCAGATCCAGGCTGGGAGTGTAGGGCAGCGCCGGTTCTTGCGCCGCCGGCCCTCCCGAAGAGCTTTGCCCCGCCGCCATCACGGCAAAACTCGATCCCAGCAGGAGCACACAGATCAGTCTTGTCCTCATAGTCACCTCGAGACACCCTTACTTTATGACATAGACGCGGCTTTAGGCCAAACGTCGCCGAGGAGGCCTGTTCAACTTCCGTGTTGTTCTTTCTGAAAGACTATCCGGGCAACAGCGTTTCCTGGCTGGCAATCACCTGCCAGCCTCTTTGGCTATACACGTAGACATGCGTGACGCGGGACTGTCGGTAAAACGGCCGCCCTCCTTGCGTCCCGCGCGAACTCCATAGACAGGTCACCACTGCTGTCTCCTCAAACACATGCACTCGGATGTCCGTGGCAACAAAGGAGCTGTACTTAATGCCGGAATTCTCAATGGCGGAAATCCATCCAGCCTTGTCTTTAATCTGCCCGGCGGGCAACACTCCCACAAACTCATCGCTATATACGCGCCGGAAGAATGTGCCGGTGCTCCACAGCAGCGCCCTCGCCGTCTCCTGTTCCAGGTTGTACAGCTCTTCCTGCTTGATCTCTCTTTCTTTGGCCATCTCTCGTAACTCGATCACTTGCGCAGGCGTTAACGGCTTGGAGATTTGTGCCCGGACGCAAGGCGCCAGCAAACACACCACGAGGGTCAATCCAATTGTGATTTTCATCTTCATGACATGGCGCCTCGCTTCTCCGGGTCGGTTCAGTTTTGTCCTTCCAGGCCCAATTTAGGGCTCTCTTCCCACTTCACCGCGAGTATACCGCCGCCAACCCTCTCTGAACTGGACGTGACGCCTTCTACTAAACAGCCTGCCCTCTTCTGACCCCAGATCTGGCACTTCCGCCCTAAAGCAGGGCCACTGGCCTTCCCGCGCCACAGTCTGCTACAGTCTCCTTTCAATCCTTGGAGCCCGTCATGCCGATTCCCAAAGACCTTCTTGCCATCCTCGTCTGCCCCCTCTGCAAGAAACCCGTTCACCTTCTCCCGGACAATTCCGGACTCAAGTGCGAAGCCTGTAGGCGCGTCTATCCCGTCCGGGACGACATCCCCGTAATGCTGCCGGAAGAAGCGACAATTGCTCCCGAATAGGCCGGGGAACCTTCCGATGAAAAGCCAGTTCGCGAACGCTGTTCCTCGCTTGAAAAAGCTTCTGCCGCGCTTCCGCAAAGTCCGCGTCGCCGTGCTTGGCGACCTCATGCTCGACCACTATGTTTTGGGCAAGGCAAGCAGGCTCTCCCCGGAAGCGCCCGTTCCCGTTGTCGACTTTGAGTCCGAAACTGATTGTCTCGGTGGGGCAGGAAATGTCGCGGCAAATCTGGCTGAGCTTGGCGCGCGTGTGTACGCCTTCGGGGTCGTGGGTGGGAGGAAATTCGGAACGAAGAGAATCGCGGACGACAAGGCTGGTGCTTCAGTCCGTCACTGGCTTCGAAAGATGGAGATTGCAGTCGAAGGAGTGCTCCCGGACACGGGCCGAATTACCACCGTGAAAACACGCGTCGTTGCACGCCACCAGCAGATCGTGCGCATTGACCATGAGCAACTGGATCCCCTCTCGCCGGACATGGAAGAGAAACTCTTTCGCCTCTTATTGGACTCCCTCAAATCCGCGGATGCACTGGTCATCTCCGACTACGACAAGGGACTGATCACGGATGCCTTTGCCGAACGCGTCCTGCACGCCTGCCATCAATTCCACGTTCCAGTCTTCGTGAAGCCAAAAATCTCCCGGTTCAGCCCATATCCTGGTGCTCGTGTCATTGTCTGCAATACGAAAGAGGCTGTCTTCTATCTGACTCGTTCGCTTCCCGACGACAAATCCATCGATGGGGCACTGCACGACCTGTTGGCCCGCTTCGGTTGTGCGGCGCTTGTGATCACTCGCGGCGAAAAGGGTCTGAGTATCCTTGAAGAGGGGTCGCCGCGGCCGATGCACATTCCCGCAACCAGCTTTGAAGTGACTTATGCGCGCGTCGGCCAACCCGGCATCGAGCGCGGCTCTACCGGCCGTCAGGTCTTCGATGTCACTGGCGCGGGAGACACCGTTCTCAGCGTATTGTCATTAGCGGTTGCGGCGGGTGCGTCTTTGCCCGAGGCGGCGTTTCTGGCCAACGTTGCGGCCGGTGTGGTTGTGAAAGTGCTCGGCACCTCCACCGTGAGTCCTGCCGAACTCGCCCTCGCCCTCGATGAAGCTCACCTCTAACGTGTTGCTCAAGACCCCGCGTTCGTCATTCCGAATGGAGTCTGCGAAGTGAGGAATCGCTCTTGGCCTTTGGGCCAACGACGGACTCCTCGCTTTGCTCGGAATGACGGCCGTGTCATGCCTGCCTATGACTTACCACTTGTCCTTGACACTACCTACGGTGGGAAACTGAACGATTTGTCCTCTGGCGAGATCCACAGCGTCACCACCTTCGTCTTCCGGCTCTTTTCTCCATCCGAAGCGTCCGGCATCGGCACAAACGGGCTGACCGCCACATTCACCGCGATCGAATCACTCTTTCGAGGCGCCTTCGCGCCCATGATCTTGTAACTTTTCACCGGCCCGTAATAGCCGTCGGGCCCCCAATCCGCCAAAAAGTCGTCCTTCCGATAGCTCGTCGTGGGCTTCCACAGCGCATAGGCCTTGTCGGTATCGCCGGCAACCAGCGCATCAAAAAATTGCGCCGTTAACTTTTTTTCCGGGTAATACCGGAACGTAAACCACAACGCCACCACCAGCGCTGCCGCCACCGCCACGAGAACGAATGACCACACGCGCGACTTGTCTGTTTTCACCGGAGGTGGTTCCAGTAGTGACATCTCGCCCCTCGTCTGTACGCTGGAATGGCCGGAAACCATCGCTTATCTTCCGGTAGAAAAACTTTATCAGGAGAAATGCGGCGTCGCAAACCTCCCCTCTATTATTTGGACGCCATGCGCCGCAAAAATGTTTCCCAATGGTGTTGGGATGGGGATTGTCTCGCAATCCATCAATAAGCGAGGAACCGTCATTTCGAACGAAATCTGCGAAGTGAGAACCTTTTTGCCCTCGCACGCCTTTGGTACGAGGATTCTCTCTGCATCCTTAACCGCTAAGCGCCCCGCCCGATCCCTCCGGCACTTCAATGGCGTATTTCGTGCGGTTCTTTTCCTCGTGTATCTCAAACGCCAGCTCAATCAGTTTGTCCACCAGTTCTCGGAACGGAATCCCGCTGGCTTCCCAGAGCTTCGGGTACATGCTGATGGAAGTGAAGCCCGGAATCGTGTTCACCTCGTTCAGGTACACCTTGCCGGTTTGCTTCTCCAGGAAGAAATCCACGCGCGCCATTCCGGACAACTCCAGAACTTGAAACGCACGTACGGCGAAGTTCTGAATCTTCTGCGTCTGCGTCCGCCGTAGAGCGGCCGGGATAATCAATTGTGTCCCTTCCTCCAGATATTTCGCAGCGTAATCGTAGAATTCCCGGTGCGGCACAATTTCGCCCGGCACCGACGCTTTCGGCTCGTGATTACCCAGCACCGAGACCTCGATCTCGCGCGCCGTCATCGCCTTCTCTACCAGAATCTTCATTCCGTATTCGCACGCTAGGTTGAGCGCAGGGGCAAGCTCTCCAGCATCGTGCACCTTCGACATCCCCACGGACGAACCGAGTGTCGCCGGCTTCACAAACACCGGATACTCGAACTTTTCTTCGACCTCCGCTCTCACCGCTTCCGGTTCCTTCTCCCACCGCCAGCGGTGCACCGTCACCCACGGCACGACCGGAATGCCCTCATCCTGAAGCAGCCGCTTCGACACGTCCTTGTCCATCCCGATGGCCGAGCCCAAAACTCCTGCTCCCACGTACGGCAGCCCAGCCAGGTCCAGCATGCCCTGGATCGTTCCGTCTTCTCCAAACGTCCCGTGCATGACCGGAAAGATCACGTCCAGTCGTTGCGCTCCTGCCCCGCGATCCAGCGGCACTAGCGCCGCTTCCGTCGGGTCGGCCGTCAACATCACGCGCCGTCCTCCCTTCAGCACCTCGGGCAGCATTTTCACCGCGCCCTCACCGATCAGCCAGTGGCCATCTTTCGTTATGCCGATGGGAACGGCTTCGTACTTGTCCGGATCCAATCCCCGGATCACGCTCGCGGCGGACGCGAGAGACACCTCGTGTTCGCCCGAGCGCCCGCCGAAAAGGACGCCTACACGCAATCGTTTTTTCTTGTCTAAGGTCACGAGTCTTTCCTGATGATCTGGGCCCTGTTTGTATGGATCAGTTCTCAGTTATAAGTCAAAACCGATTCGGTGGGGCGCCGGAGTCCGAATCAGGTTGCGGATTCGGCAACGGCACCTGGTTCTCGTGTAGGCATCGCACCGCATGCACACCTGTGGAAATCTACTTGGCATTTCTCCTCGACTTTGCTAACTAAGAAGCCCCGGGGCAATCGAAATCTGCGTGAAATTGCCATCCGGTTGTCTCTGAACAATCTGATTTCCCAATCTCCGGTCGTCTGCGCAACTGTCACCGGGGACAAACGGTCACACTGCAAGGAAGGAGTCCTCTCTATGAAACGCTCTTTCTGGATTGCCCTCGCCGCCATTCTGCTCCTGCCTCTCGGCGCAAGCTCCCAAACGGTCGACGACATTGTCGCCAAAAACGTTCAGGCACGCGGCGGCCTTGAAAAATTGCGCGCCATCAAAAGCCTGCGCATCACCGCCAAAATCTCGCAAGGAAGCTTCCGCGCTGATTTCGTTCAGGAGAACAAGCGCGACAGCATGGTCCGCAGGGAGACGATTCTCCAGGGCATGGTCCGCGTCCAGGCCTACGACGGCCACACTGCCTGGCAGACGAATCCCTTCGGGGGCCGCAGGGATCCCGATCTGATCTCGCAAGAAGAAAGCAAGCCGCTGATCGTTGACGCCGATCTGGAAGGGCCGCTCGTAGATTACAAGCAGAAGGGCCACAAAGCCGAACTCGTCGGCCATGATTCGGTGGAAGGGACTGACTGTTACAAGATCAAGCTCACTCTGAACGACGGCGATGTCCGTTACTACTATCTCGATGCCGATTCCTTCCTCGAAATCAAAATCGAGACGCAAATGACTGTGCGTGGCGCCGTTCAGTATCGCGACACCATTCTCGGCGATTACGAGCAGGTGGGCGGCGTTTATTTTCCCTTTCTCCATCAGTCACGCGAACATCGCTCGGACCAGGGCACGATCTTCACGGTCGACAAAATCGAGCTGAACGTCCCTCTCGATGACTCCCTCTTTTCCATGCCCGCCACTAAAACGCAACCAAAACCCGTTTCCGCCGCCAAATGAGCGGCCTAAACGAATTTGCCAGGCTCTGGACTCTCAATTTCGAGCAAGAATTTCTGAAGGAAGGTTAGGGGAACAGACATGTTGAAAGCCGCAAACGCTGGTTATGCCGCTCTAGTTCTTGCCGCATTGACGCTTGCCTCCGCTCCCTCGCGCGCTCAGCAAGCCGCGTTCGATTCTGACACCATCTCCGGTCTCGGCGCGCGCAACATCGGCTCCGCGACTATGAGCGGCCGCATCTCCGCCCTGACCGCGGTGAAGGAAAATGGCCGCCTCACGGTCTACATCGGCTCCGCCAGCGGCGGCGTCTGGAAATCTGTCAATGGCGGCACGACTTTCAAGCCGATCTTCGATAAGCAGCCGGTCCAGTCCATTGGCGCGGTCGCCGTTGATCCGCAAGCTCCCAAGAACATCTGGGTCGGTACGGGTGAATCGTGGACGCGCAACAGCGTCTCTATCGGCGACGGCATCTACCGCTCGACCGACGGCGGCGAGAACTGGACCCATCTCGGCCTCACAGAGTCCGAGCGCGTCTCCAAAATCCTCATTGATCCCAAAGACGGCAACACCGTCTACGTCTGCGTCCCCGGCAAACTCTGGAGCGACAGTAGCGACCGTGGCGTCTACAAAACCACCGACGCCGGAAAAACCTGGTCCAAAATCCTCAAGGGCGCCAACCCTTCCACCGGGTGCTCCATGATGTCCATGGATCCGAAGGATTCCAAAGTCCTCTACGCCGGCATGTGGGACTTCCGCCGCAAAGGCTGGACTTTCCGTTCCGGCGGCGACACTCCTACCTCTCCCAGTGGCAGCGCCTTCTACAAATCCTCCGACGGCGGCGCCACCTGGAACGAACTCGACGATAAATCGGCCCCCGGCCTTCCTCCCAAGCCCTGGGGACGCATCGCCGTCACCGTCGCTCCTTCCAATTCCAACGTGGTCTACGTTCTCATCGAGTCCACCCGCAGCGCGCTTTTCCGTTCCTCCGATGCCGGCAAATCTTGGCAGGAACGCGACCGCAGCAACCAGATGGTCTGGCGTCCTTTCTACTTCGCCAATCTCATCGTTGATCCCAAGAATGAAAATCGGCTCTACAAGCCCGACCTCACTTTGGTCGTGAGCGACGATGGCGGCAAGAGCTTCAGCGGCGCAGGCAACGGTGCTCACGGCGACTTCCACGACCTCTGGATTAATCCGGAGAACACGGACCAGCTTATCTCCGGGGACGATGGCGGCGTTTGGTATTCCTACGACCGCGCCAACACCTGGTGGAAAGCTAATAATCTTCCCGTCGCGCAGTTCTATCACGTCAGCGCCGACATGGCCGATCCTTACCAGGTCTACGGCGGTTTGCAGGACAACAGCTCCTGGGTTGGCGACTCGCAATATCCGGGCGGCATCACCAATAGCCGCTGGGAAAACCTCTTCGGCGGCGATGGCTTTTGGGCATTCTCCGATCCCGGCGATCCGAATTTCGCCTACGCCGAAGCCCAGGGCGGCGAGGTCGGACGCATCAATCGATCCACCCTTGAGAAGCGCCAGATTAAGCCCCAACCCAACTATGGCGAACCCAAGCTTCGCTTCAATTGGAACACTCCCATTCACATGAGCCCCAACGAAAAGGGCACCATCTACATCGGCGCGCAATATCTCTTCCGCTCCCACGATCACGGCCAGACTTGGGACCGCATCTCCCCCGATCTCACCACCAACGATCCCGAGAAGCAGAAGCAGGAAGAGTCCGGCGGGGTCACCGTGGACAATTCCTCCGCTGAAACTCACGAGACCATCTATTCCATTAGCGAATCTCCTCGCGATGGAAAAACCATCTGGGTTGGCACCGATGATGGCAACCTTCAGCTCACTCGCGACGGCGGAAAGACCTGGACCAATGTGGTTGGCAACGTCCCCAATCTCCCGAAATTCTCTTGGGTCTCCTGGGTCGAAGCCAGCGTGCACGATGCCGCCACGGCCTACGCCGTTTTCGATCGCCACACCTTCGGGGACATGAATCCCTACGTCTTCAAGACCACCGACTACGGCAAAACTTGGACACCGATCATCGCCGCGGATAGCGGCGTGCGCGGCTACGCCCACGTCGTCAAGGAAGACACTGTCTCGCCCAATCTGCTTTTTGTCGGCACCGAACTCGGCCTATGGATTTCTCCCAACGGCGGCAAGCAGTGGGCGCAATACAAAGGCCACGAGTTTCCCTGTGTCGCCGTGCGCGACCTCGTTGTGCAACCTCGCGACTCCGACCTCGTCATCGCCACCCATGGCCGCGGCATCTGGGTCATTGATGACATTACGCCGCTCCGCCATCTGACTCCTGAAGTCATGAACGAAGAAGCCGGCTTCCTGCCCGGGCGTCCTGTTCAGCAGAGGATCGACGCCTCCGGCGGTTGGTCGGAAGGAAGCGCCGCGTTTGAAGGGCCGAATCCTCCCTTCGGCGCCTGGATTACGTACTACCAGAAGAAGCGCCACATCTTCGGCCGTATGAAGCTGGAGGTCTTCAATTCCGACGGCAAGCTCATTGACACGCTTCCGACTAACAGCCGTGGTGGCATCAGCCGTGTGAGTTGGTCCATGCACCTTAAGGCGCCGCGCGTCCCTCCCGCCGCGACCGCGGCGTTTGAGGCTGCTCAGGGACCCCGCGTCGTTCCCGGCACGTACACCGTGAAAATGACTCGCGGCAAGGAGACGTATACCGAAACGCTGACCATCGGGCTCGATGCGCGCGCAAAGTACACCGTCGAGGATCGCAAAGCCAACTTCGACGCCGCCATGCGCGTCTACAATCTGCTCGGTGACATGAGCTACGACGTGGACCGTATCAACGGCGTGCGCGCCGCGCTCTCCGATCGCGTCGCCAAGCTCGATAAAGATCCCGCGCTCGCCAAGCAACTCCAGGAGCTTTCCTCTAAGGTTGAAGACATCCGCAAGAAAATCGTCGCCACCAAGGAAGGCGGCGCCATCACCGGCGAAGAGCGCCTCCGCGAAAAAACCGCGGAACTCTACGGCACCTTAAATGACTACGAAGGCCGCCCCGGCGACTACCAGGTCGCGCGCATCGAGTCGCTGAAGAAGGAACTCGGCGACGTCGAGGCCGAATTCGACGCGCTTCTCGCGAAGGAACTTCCTGGCGTCAACAAATCACTGGCGCAGAAAAAGCTGCCGCCCATTCAGCCCATCGCTCGCAAGGATTGGGACGCCGCGAACTCCGGCGACTCCGCCTCCTCGCCCAAGCCGTCCGACGCCATCTTCTGGGCCCGCGACTAACAGCTCCCCCACATCCACAATCCGTCATCCCGACGCAGGAAGGATCCCTCTTCTCTTGTCGGGTGCCCCACGTGCCGCTTTTGCACGTGGGGTCTGATCTGTTTAACGGCCGGCCTTTAGACCGGCCGGCTGCCGCCGGATAAGAGCGAAAGTGTTGCCACACTAGTATTATTGACAATGGGTAAATATTATCTTACCCCTCTCCCGTGATATCAGGGCGATGTTCTAAGTGCACCTCTTGGCTTTGCCCTTAGACTCGTTCACGCATGAGAGCCCTTTCCACTTGCTCATCCATCGGTAAAAATCCGCTAACTCCTTTCATTCCAACATTTACAGTCCATTCTCCCACAACCCACTTAGATTCGACATTTACGCGAAAACAGGGGAGTACACCCCCTCCTCCTGCGTTCCATTGTGGAGGCGTGGATTATCGCTGCTTTCCTGATGCCTGGTTGCCGAACGCCAGTCCTCTATTACTACAGCGCTATTTACTCAAAGATGAATGGCGCGCCGACATTTTCCCCGTGAAAAGGTTATTGCCTCAGAACCGGGCTTCTGGCATAGTACGTAATGTCACTACTTTGGAGAACAGCATGGAAAAAGCGGTCACTGCGGCGGATGCCAACCGGAAATTCTCGAAACTGCTCCGCGACGTGCGCGAGGGGCGGAGCTACGTGGTGACGTCGCATGGCAAAGCGGTAGCGAAGCTGGTGCCGATCGAGAAGAACCGAAGCGTGTCGCGCGGTGCACGAACAGCGCTTCTGAAAAGGTTACGCTCGGAGCGCGTCGTGACCATTGGTCGCTGGACCCGCGATGAGCTTTATGAGGACAAGTCGTGAGAGTGGCGCTGGACACGAACATTCTGGCGTATGCGGAAGGTGTGAACGGTCCCGATAAGAAGCGTGCTGCTCTGGACCTCGTGCAGAACTTGCCGGAAGAAGCGGCACTCTTGCCAGTGCAGGCGTTGGGAGAGCTGTTTCACCTGCTGGTGCGAAAGGCGGGAAGAACGCCGGCGAAAGCGCGCGCGGCCATCCTCGGTTGGCGAGACGCTTTTTCTCTGATTGACACCTCTCCGGAGGTTCTGTTCGCGGCCGTGGACCTCGCCACCGATCACAAGCTGAGTATCTGGGACGCGGTGATTCTTTCCGCGACGGCGGAAGCAGGATGCCGCCTGTTGCTGTCGGAAGATTTCCAGGAAGGTTTTACCTGGAATGGCGTGACGGTAACGAATCCATTTTCCGCCACCAAGCACGAATTGCTTGCAGCGTTACTAGCTTCACGTCCTGAATCGCAAGCAGGTTGAATTGCGGCAAAAACCCGCCTCTACAATGGCCCAGAGAAGCTGGCACAGAAATCAGCGCTCCGAAACCAGGGACACGGAATACGGGCCACGACTCACGATTTTTCCTGTTCGGCCGCTACGCTTTTGCCAGAAAATTCGCGACGACGTTGGCGCAGGCTTCCACGAACTCCTGCTCCGATCTGTTGAAGGTATCCGGGAAATAGCTTTCGACATCGAGTTCGGCCGCCAGCTTCTTGTGCGCGAAAATCGGTACCACGATTTCCGACTTCACCATGGACGACCCCGGCAAATAACGCGGATCCGCGGTGACATCGCGCACCACCACGACCTGCCCGCTGCTGGCCGCCGCGCCGCAAAGTCCGGTACTGAACGGTATGCGCGCGTTGGGGGTAAAGCTTCCCGCGTAAGGTCCGACGATGAGGTAATTCCCATCTTCGGGATCGACCAGATAAAAGCCGACCCAGTTGTAGCGCGTCATCTTCTCGTGCAGTAGCTTGGAGACACGGTCCATCACGACCTGGACTGAAGGAGCGTTCGGGACAAAACTCTGGATTTCCTTGAGAAGCTCTTTGTGCGCTGGCGTCATGAGCGTAGCCTCGGAGGGAGAGTGAGCAACGCCGGTCGTGCTGAACCTTGGTATTCGTTCGTCCCCAGTGTACACGAATGGCGAGACGTACAACCGCTGTCGTGAGAGCAAGTTGCGCGATGTTCACCAAAGGGAACTGCCACAATGGACTCCGCCCGACAAGCCCGGCGTGGCCTCTCGAACAAAGGACAGCAGGCCGGCGGCTCTTGAGGCGCGTAAGTGTAAATAGTCATTCCGGCACATTGCCTTAATGCGAAATTGACTCCTCCCGTCTCGCCCCGCATCCTCGACGAGTATTACTTCTTCCGCGCAAAAGGACTGCAGATGTACATCACCGTTCTCGCTCACGGCGACCGCAGACCTTTGTCTGCCAGCGGCTCCTCCCAGTCTTGCCGATCCGGGAGTTGGACCCGGCGCGCTCTTCCTCTGCTACTGCTTGCGGCTCTATTCGCGGCGCCGCGCTTGCTAGCCCAGGATCCTTCGCAACAAGACGTCAAGCCCGTTCCACTGTTCAGCGGCAGCGCAGGTTTCATCACCACGTTCACCGCGGGCGAAACGCACCTCGGCCCGATTGTCACGCCCGTCGTGTTGGTCCCGCTCGGGCAACGCTGGCTCTTCGAGACGCGCATTGACCTCGAATCGGACCTGGCGGAAGTTCCGGGTGTGAACGGCTTCCATGGCACCCTCGAGAAGAACGTGGACTACGCTCAACTCGATTTCATCGCCAATCGCTACATGACCGTGACGGTCGGCCGATTCCTGACTCCATTCAACATCTTCAATGAACGGCTTTACCCAGTCTGGATTCGCAACCTGCAAACCGATCCGCTCATCCTCCCGATCGGCATCGGTCCCAGCAACGCCAGCGACGGCGCGATGGTGCGCGGCGGCTTCAACGTGCAGCCCGGGGTTGATGTCAACTATGCGGCCTATTTTTCGACGCTGGTCAACACGACCTACGTCGATGCGTCGCGCTTTGTCGGCGGCCGCGCGGGCGTTTTCATCCGCAAGACGCGCCTGGAACTCGGCGGATCGTTTCAACACTCGCTGCAGGACAACCGGGCCAACGCGTTCGGTTTCCACGCCATTTGGGAACCTTTCCGGGTTCCTCTCGAGCTCCGCAGCGAGTATGCGCGTTCGTTTGAGGGCAGCGGTTATTGGGGCGAGGCCGCGTACCGCTTGAGCCAGCTTCCCCTTCTCCAGCACCAGATGCGCCACTCGCAGGTGGTTGCGCGGATGCAGCAGGCCTTCGCCGGCGCCTCGCCGGATACTTCGCTCTACCCGGCAAACATGAAGATGTTCGAGTTCGGATTGAACTATTACTTCATCGATGGCGTGAAGGCCACGAGCAGTTACGGCCGCCAATTCAGTCCGGCGGGAAACGCCAACGTCTGGACTCTTGGTCTGACGTACCGGTTCGTGGTTCCCCTCGGGAATGCGTGGAGGAACTGATGCAACGTTGCGCCATCCTCTGCTCACTGCTGCTCACGGGCATATGCTTGACCGTCTCCGCGATCGCGCAGGAGCAGGACCGCTCGTCGCTTTCCGCCAGGAACGCGTCCGCAACGACGGCTGCTCCCAACAGAACGAATAGCGAGGATGGTTCGGCGAGTTCCGCAAGGCGTTCCGACGCGGAAAAGGTGGCGATTGAAGCCGCTCTGCGTGTTGAGGGCGAAAAGCGCTTCAGGACCAACTGCGGCCGCTGCCACATGGCTCCCCACAAGTTTCCTCCACGCGTTATGGCCGCCGCGATTCGGCATATGCGTGTCCGCGCCACGCTCACGGAAGAAGACATGCGTCTGATTCTCCGGTACATGACGCAATGATGCCGGGCCGACAGAGACTATGCAGGATCACAAGTTTGTCAACCGCAGCCCTGGCAACGTTTTGCTGTATCGCCCTGTCAGCGCAGGAGGCGCCGGTGGCGCCGCGGAGGATTGAAATTCTTGCCGACCACGATAGCCGCTACAAGATGGAGGGGCTGAAGAAACCAGAAATCGTCGTGAAGGCCGGCGAACAAATCACGCTTCGCATCACTGCCAAAAAGGCGAAGCACACGAACCGGGAAGGTGCCATTCACGGCTTCACATTGCTGCGTGCCAAAGACCAGAAAGCCGTTCCGGGATGGGATTTCGCGCTCGTGCCGGGCACGCAGGAATTCACGGTTGTCGCGCCACAGGAACCCGGGGAGTACGTCGTCGTCTGCACCGTGATCTGCAGCGAAGATCACGAAGGCATGAAGATGAAATTCGTGGTGCTGCCCTGAACGGGCCGGTAGCCACACAGAAAGAGGAAGAGACCATGAGAAAGACTCCGAGACCCATTCTGCCGCTACTCGTGCTGGCCGGTATGGTGGCCGCTTTGCCGCACGCGCTTTTCGGAGACGAGAAGACCTTTCGCGGCGAGATTGCGGATACGCAATGTGCTCTGAACGTGCACTCGCTCAGCAAGTCCCACAAGGAAATGATCGCCATGCAGCATGGGTTGGCGACCAACGCAGATTGTGCGCGATTCTGCGTCAAGGAGCGCGGCGGCAAGTTTGTTCTTCAATCTAATGGCAAGGTCTACCGCCTCGATAAACCCGAAGAGGCGGAACCGTTCGCCGGCCAGCAAGTCAAAATCCTCGGCACATTGGATCCAAAAACCAACACAATCACCGTCCGCAGCATCACGCCGGTGAAGACGAACTCGGGTACATCCGCGGCTTCCAAGTAATCCTTCAGCGGGCCCGACTCAAGAGTTGTTCGGAGTGCCCTCTTTTCGCCATTGCAGAGGACGTTCGTCGCAGAAATCAGCGAGAGTTGATCGAGGGCGGATGGCCTCACAGGGCCGCCCCAACAAAACTCAGAGGATTTTTTTGCCGAGGCCGGAGAGGGCGAGTTCTACGGCGAGCAGTGCAGTGCGGTTGTGCTCGTCAATGACCGGATTGATCTCCACAATCTCCATAGACACCATCGTTTCGCTGTCCGCGATCATTTCCATGGCGAGATGCGCTTCGCGGTAAGTGACGCCGCCGCGCACGGGCGTTCCAACCCCGGGCGCGTCGCTCGGATCCACAAAGTCCATGTCCAGGCTCACGGCGATGCCGTTGGTATCGTCCATGGCGTATTTCAGCGCGTCGGACATCACCTCGCGCATGCCGCGCTCGTCAATCTCGCGCATGGTAAATGCCTTCACACCCAATCTCTTGATGAATTTCCTTTCGTGAGCGTCCAAATCACGGACTCCGACGAGCACTACATTCTGCGGCTCAACCTTCGGCTTGAACCCGAACAGATCGTGCAATTCTTCCATGCCGTAGCCCATGATGGCGGAGAGCGGCATGCCATGAACGTTCCCTGAAGGCGAAGTTTCGGGCGTGTTCATGTCGCTATGCGCGTCCAGCCAGATGCAGCCGATGCTCTTTTTCTCTTTGCGGAAGTGCGCCGCGACTCCGCTGATGGAGCCCGCGGCGATGGAGTGATCTCCCCCGAGCACCAGCGGCATGTAGCCGTCGTCGAGCGACTTCTGCACAGCGATGCCCAGGTCCTTGCACGCATCCGTGATTTCCGAGATGTATTTGGCGCGCTTCTCTCCGTAGGACATTTCCTCCGGCTGCTTCACGCTGATGTTGCCGATGTCTTCGACGTGGTGCCCGAGCTGCTTGATGCGGCCCTGCAAGCCGGCAACCCGAAGTGCCGAAGGACCCATGTCCACGCCGCGGCGGCTGGCGCCGAGGTCCATAGGAACGCCGATGATGCGGATCTTCTGCGACATGTGTTTGTCTATGACCCTTATCTCGTGACCCGTGATTCGTCATTCCGAGCGAAGCAAGGAATCTCTCCGCGAATCGGCCCAGACGAAGAGAGATTCCTCGGGCCGAACGACGGCCCTCGGGATGACGAGCCTAGCTTTAGACGAGCTACTGGAAACTGCCGGGATGCGACCGCCAACTACCCCGTTCTAAGGATACACGCGGTAAATCATACGGGGGAAGGGGATGACCTCGCGGATGTGCTCGGTGCCGCAAATCCAGGCGACGGTGCGCTCGAGTCCAAGGCCAAATCCCGCATGAGGAACGCTCCCGTAGCGGCGCAGGTCCAGGTACCACTGAAACGCCTCTTCAGGTAAGTTGTTCTCTTTCAATCGCTTAACGAGCAAGTCGTAATCGTGGATGCGCTGGCTTCCACCAATAATTTCCCCATAGCCCTCGGGGGCAATCATGTCGAACGAGAGCGCCAAATCGGGGCGTTCAGCATCCGGCTGCATGTAGAACGCCTTGATCGCACTGGGGTAGTGATGAATCATCACCGGCCGCTCGTAGTTGTTGGAGATGATGGTTTCTTCGTCGCCGCCGAAATCGTCGCCAAACTTGGCCGGGTTGCCGCCCTTTTGCAGGATGCCCACGGCCTCCTCATAGGTAATTCGAGGGAAGGGCGGCTTGATGTTGTCCAGTTTCTTGATGTCGCGCTTCAAAGTTTCCAGTTCGCGGGACTTGTTCTTCACCACGCCCTGGACGATGGCGCTGACCAGTCCTTCGCCGAGGTCCATCATGTCGTTCAGTCCGGTGTAGGCCGC
>DASPTY010000179.1:0-3281 GCA_035623175.1 Candidatus Limnocylindrales bacterium
GTGGATGCGCCAGTCATTCTCTGGGGCTTCTCGGGACGCGAAGAAATCTCAGAAGCCTACGTCTTCGCCCAGGAAGAAAACTTCTATTACTTGACCGGCCACAATGAGGAAGGCGCTGGCCTCATTCTCCTGCCGGCACCTCGCAGCAGCAGTGGAGCGATGACGGTCACTCCCTGGGATGGCCCGCCTGCGATTCTCTTTCTGCCCCCCAAAAACCCTAACAAAGAGAAATGGAACGGCGTGCGCATGTCGCCGACGGATCCCGGAATCGAGTCGCGAACCGGCTTTCCGAGCGTTCAACCTTTCACCTCGATGCGCGCAGCGGTCGAGAAGCTGGCCAAACTCTACCCCAACCTCTGCACAATGCTGCCTTATGAAAAAGAGCTTGGTGGCTATCCTCACGAAAAGGCTGTGGTTGATTGGCTCCAGCTTGCCGCACCTCAAGCAAAACTAAAGGACATTCGCGCGCAAATCGGTACGATGCGGCAGGTCAAGTCTCCCGGCGAAATCGCGTTCCTGAAGCAAGCGATTGATCTTTCTCTGGACGCGCAACTCGAAGCTATAAAGATGATGCGGCCGGGCCTGTTCGAGTATCAAGTCGCCGCAAAAATGGTCGAGGTGCACGCGATGGGCGGCTCCGAGGCTGAGGGCTACGCTCCAATCGTCGGCGCGGGCCCCAATTCCACTGCGCTGCACTACGACAAACTCTCCCGCAAAATCGAAGATGCAGACATCGTGGTGCTCGATGTCGGCGCACAATATTCCGGCTATTCCGCGGACATCACTCGCACTGTTCCTGCAAACGGAAAATTCACACCGCGCCAGCGCGAAATTTACGACATCGTACTCGGCGCGCAGAACGCTGCGCTTGCAGCCATCAAGCCCGGCGCTTTTTTTTCGTGTAAAGGCAAGAAAGATGGCCTGATGAACATCGCCTGGGACTACATCAACTCCCATGGCCGGGACCGTCAGGGCAAGCCGCTGGGGCAATACTTCATCCACGGCTTAGGTCATCACATCGGACTCAACGTTCACGATCCAGGCGAGTATTGCACGCCGCTCCAACCCGGGATGGTCGTCACGGTCGAGCCTGGCATTTACATTCCCGAAGAAAATCTTGGCGTGCGCATCGAAGACGATGTGCTTATCACCGATTCCGGCCACATACTCCTGAGCGAGCGCCTCCCGCGCGATCCCGCCGAAATTGAAAAAATCATGGCCGAAGCAGCGGCGCAGCGCGCAAATCAGGCGGGCAAAACCCACGATTGACCCGGCGGAATCCGCCCCTTTATACTGAATCTTCGCGCTGGCAACGAGATTCGCGCCAGCGTGCCTCGAGTCATTCCGGATGTGGCCACATTCCTGGCCCGCCTGAATTTCCGAAACTTGCAATCTTCTTAGGGAGAATATGAGCAGCGTTAAAGCAACACAACTCCGCCCCGGCATGGTCATCCAGCACGAGGGCCAGCTTTTCACCGTGTTCAGCACGGAGCACCGCACGCCCGGCAACAAGCGCGGCTCCATGCAAACGCGGATGAAAAATCTCAAGACCGGCGCCATCATCGACTACCGGTTCCGCGCCGAAGAATTCGTGGATCGCGCCATCCTCGATGAGATGGAATTCGAGTACCTCTACAACGAGGGCGACGATTTCCATTTCATGAATACGCAGACCTACGAGCAGATGCACCTTACGCGCGAGCAGCTCGGCGAAACGGTCTACTACCTGATCCCCAACACCGTTGTGAAAGTGGAATTCTTCGACGACAAGCCCATCGGCGTCGCTCTGCCCGATACCATGGACCTGAAGGTCGCGAAAACCGAGCCGACGCTGCAAAAAGCCACCGCCAGCGCGGTGATGAAACCGGCGACTCTCGAGACCGGGCTTGTAGTGCAAGTGCCGCCATTCGTCAATGAAGGCGACAAAATCAAAGTGGATACGACCGAAGCGCGCTACGTGCAGCGCGTCGAGTAGACTTTCCGCCTCCGCAGCTAATTTCAGCGCAAGCCGGAATTAGAAGAGGCTGAACGGCGTCCCGGTAGAAGCCGGGACGCTGCTGTTTCTGCAGGGCGCTTTGTAGGGGGTCTTGGTCGGCTTTCGGTGCGGCTAACCTAGTCTAATTTAGACTAGAAGTTATCTGGCTCTGTTGACATCCTTAGGAAAAGGCGGCGATGTTTCAGGCGATACAGATTGAAACTCAGGCCAAGCAGCAGAGCTTGGCGAACTTGCATGGGCAGACTACGGCCCGGGGCTCGTGCGGAGAGCTTGCGTTTGACCGAAGAGAACACGCTTTCGATCAGAGCGCGGCGTCGATAGGGCCGTTGTGGAAAGGCGCTTCGCATCTCGGCGCGCACTCCGTGGATGCGCCAGTTTTTCTTTCCGCGCTTCGCGGGGATCACACTCTTCGCTCCAAGTTCCTGCCGGATGTAGGTGTGATTCCTCTCGCTGTCGAATTCGGCGTCGGCCAGCACCAGTCCAATGGGCGTTTCCCGCGAGGCTGCCTCGATAACGGCTGGCAAATTCGCGCAGTCGTTCCACGGACCGCGGCGGGCGATCTGCGACAACAAAAATTGCTGGTCCAGATCCGCCACCACTACCCACTTCAACCAGTGCCGCCAAGGCAGCGGTTTTTGCCCGTGATGGTGCATCCGCCGCACGAAAAATGTGCTCACCGCACCCTGTGCCAGTCCGGTGGCGTCCACCGCAACGCGAGCCCGCCGTCGGCTCTTTTTTCGCATCCCACGCAAGTGGCGCACGGTTTCGCCCACCGCCCGGTCGATGGTGGCTTCATCCAAACGCCGCAAAAAACGATAGAGGGTCGTAAAATCAGGAACACTGGTGAGTCCGAGGGCTTGACGCAATTCGCGATGCTCGCCGAGCCGTACCTCGGCTTCGCGAAAGGTCCAGTCCTCGTAGCGCATCAGACAGAGAATCGCCAGCAACTGCGGTTGTGTGAATTGATGTTTGCTGAAACGGCTGCGGTAGCGGGGAAGCACCGCCTTGGCAACCTGTACGGCGATGCGAGCGAAAGGCAGGAGTCCGACCTCGGCCATCGCACCTCCTGCTTCCATAGCAAACAACATCCCAGAAACCTGGGAGCGCCAATTCTCAGAGTTGTAGCGAGGATGTCAACAGAGCCAAGTTATCTCATAAACACATTCAAGCTGTTGCGGGCTTGAGAGTTATGCAAATTAGCGTAAATCCAGAGCATGGACCTCACCGACGCCCAGTGGGCAGTGCTCGAGCCACTGTTTCGTCCGCAACGTCGGGAGGATGGGCG
>DASPTY010000180.1:0-16854 GCA_035623175.1 Candidatus Limnocylindrales bacterium
TTTTCTTCGTCTTTGGCAAAATCAAAGAGTAGATAGATGTGAGGCATGAATGCAGTTTGCGACCGGGCCTCACGTAAGTCAAGAAATGAGGGCCTTTGCAGCGCGTGAGTTTCCGGATGGCCGACAATCCAGCCAGGATCGCTAGGCTTTCCTCCGAAGAAACGGACGCAGGGCAATTTGCTAAACTTCCTTCGTGCAATCTGGAAAGCCAAGCCGGACGGCGTGGACGGCAGCGGCCCACCGAGCGGCTCATCAGATACTGGAACAGGGGCGCATCTTCAGTGATCCCCTGGCTCTGCGCATTCTGGGGGAAGACGGAAACGTCGTCGTTCAGGAGGCAGCCGCGCAGCCGTCCAAGCAACGGATGCGAATTTTCATCGCCATCAGGACGCGCTTCGCCGAGGACGCTTTGGCCGCCGCTGTAGAACGCGGCGTCCGTCAAATCGTAGTGCTCGGAGGGGGATTAGATACGTACGCATTCCGCAACCCATTTGGTGAAACCTTGCGGATTTTCGAAGTTGATCATCCGGCTACACAAGCCTGGAAATGTGAACTTCTCCATGATGCGGGCATTCCACTGCCGAGTTCGCTGTCCTTCGCCCCAGTCGATTTCGAGTGCCAGACCCTGGCTGAGGGTCTGGAGGCCGTAAACTTTGACCGCGAGCGGCAAACCTTCTTTACCTGGTTAGGAGTCGTGCCGTACCTTACTGCAGAAGCCGTATGGTCGACCCTTGCCTTTATGGCGGGCCTGCCCAACGGGGCGCACGTGGTGTTCGATTACAGCG
Organism: Candidatus Limnocylindrales bacterium; assembly: GCA_035623175.1. GTDB lineage: Bacteria > Acidobacteriota > Terriglobia > Acidiferrales > UBA7541 > Acidiferrum. Next base: position 786 of record DASPTY010000180.1, read on the forward strand.
ATCCTCCTAATGCGCTCTCGCCGAAGGCCCGGGCCTCCCACGACCTACGTGCGGCGTACGCAGAAACAGTCGGAGAACCCTGGATCACCTACTTTGAGGCGGACCAGCTGCGGGCTAAACTGATGGCACTTGGGTTCTGCGAGATTGAAGACTTAGGACCTCCACAAATCGCCGAGCGTTACCTTCCGAAACCGCTGCGCGCTTTTCCTGACAAGGGCGGCCACATAGTACGCGCGACGACAATTCGCTAAGCGGGCGAGCGACGGGCAAACCGGAACTTGACCTCCGCTGGCCTTCGACAGAATCCGACTCCGCGAAGTGCTCCTCTCAGAATCACGATTTGCATTTGGAAATTTCCGGGCGCTTGGTGTAGCCTGTGAAGGCTCTAAAACATGAATGGATCGCTCCAGGTTCCTATCGCTCCGGGAAGAAAAATGGGTGCTTGGGTGTGTCTGGCGGCGGTACTGCTTCTGTGGAGTCCCTTATGGGCCGCTGCATGGCAGGCGAATGGAATGGACTGCTGCAGCAGTGGGATGTGCGCGGCGCACGATCAGGCCAAGCCGAGGTCGACGAACAAGAACGCGACCACCCCAGCGGCAAGCCCCATGGATTGTGGGCACGAGAGCGACGGGCAAACGCACGCGGGCATGACGAAATGTTCGCTAGCCTGCTGCCACGATAGCAATCCAGCGTTCGCGGCGGCGGTGGTTTTTGTGTTGCCGGAGCCAGCAACCCTTTCCCAACCGGCCCCTTCGCTTTCCCCGGTGACGAAGTCCAGCACAATGGAATCTGTGAAATCCTGCGAACCACCTACTCCCCCTCCTCGAATCTCTCCTCTCGCGGTTTGATTCCCCCAATATTTCCACGACTGAAATCTGTTCCGGGTCTGACGGACCCGCCGCGGACGATTCCGCGATTCATGGGGAGGGGTTTTCATGCTACGGCGCAGTTTGCTTTGGCTGTTCATTGCATTTTTTTTGGTCGGGGGCGCATTGGCCACAGTTTTTGGCACAGTGCGGGGAATTGTGCACGATCCGCAGCACCGGCCCGTGGCCAACGCCTCGGTCAAGCTAAAATCGGCATCCTCGGACTGGTCGCAAACAGCCCAAACCGACCAGGACGGCGCATTTTCCTTTCCGGCAGTGCCATTGGGAGACTACGTTGTATCGGTGGCCAAGAACGGGTTTGAAGATCAGCAGCAGGGCGTTACAGTGATTTCCAGCTCCTCGCCAACGCTCCATTTCCAGCTCAAACTTACCACCGTCAATCAAAGCGCAACGGTTATAGCCACCGCCCCAGGAGCAATCGAAAGCGTTGAGTCCGTTACGCCTACTACGCTGGTGGACCGGGCGGACGTGGCCCAGACTCCCGGTGCGGATCGCACGAACAGCTTAGCCATGATCACCGATTATGTTCCCGGCGCGTACGTAACCCACGACATGTTGCACATGCGCGGAGGTCACCAGGTCGAGTGGCTGATTGACGGCGTTCCTATCCCCAATACCAACATCGCCACCAATCTCGGCCCTCAGATCGATCCCAAGGACATTGACTTTCTCGAAATGCAAAGGGGCAGCTACGAATCCGAATATGGCGACCGCACCTACGGCATCTTCAACCTGGTTCCGCGCACCGGTTTCGAGCGGAACAATGAGGGGGAACTGGTCCTGAGCTTCGGGAATTGGTATCAGACCAACGATCAAATCAATTTCGGCAGCCACACCGAACGCTTCGCATACTACGCCAGCTTAAATGGGAATCGCAGCAACTATGGATTGCAGACCCCGGTCGGGCAGGTCGTCCAGGACGCCGACAACGGCTACGGCGGGTTCGCGTCGTTCATCTTCAATCCAAATGCTCACAACCAGTTTCGGCTGGTCACCTCTTTGCGCCGCGACTATTATCAGATCCCTATTGATCCGGACCCCAACTCCGCCGGCAACCAGGTCTACCCCAGTTACGGCCTGCGCGATGGCGAGCACGAAAGCGACGGCTATTTTGCTTTCTCCTGGGTGCACACCTTTAACCCCAATCTCATCCTAACGGTCTCTCCTTTCTATCACTATAGCGACGCCAACTATCACGCCTCGCCGGACGACACGCCGGTAATCACAAACGTGGATCAGACCTCCAACTACGGGGGACTGCAGGCCGCTGTGAACGCAACACTCTGGAAGAACGAAGTTCAGGCCGGGATATACGGATTCGCGCAACGTCAACGCAATTACTTCTTCAATTTCTTTCAGCCCTGCGCATCGCCTTGCGTGAATTACCCGTTTTCCACGGGGGCCATCACCGGCGGAGTCGAGGAAGCCTTTGTCAGTGACAAGTTCAAGGTGGCCTCCTGGCTGACGTTGATCGCAGGCTTTCGCCAATCTCACTTCTCCGCGGATATCGCGGAGAATCAAGTGGACCCGCGAATTGGCTTGTCGGTGAAAGTTCCGCGCATAAACTGGATATTCCATGCTTTTTATGGCCGCTTTTACCAGCCGCCGCCGCTGCTGACAGCCACTGGGCCTTTGCTCGATCTGGCGAACAGCCAAAACTTGACCTTTGCTCCTTTGCGGGGCGAGCGGGACAAGGAGTATCAGTTTGGCGTCACCATTCCTGTTGGCGGATGGACTCTCGACGCCGACACCTTCCAGACCAAAGCACAAAATTGGCTGGACCACAGCAACATTGGTGAATCCAATCTCTTCTGGCCCATCACCTGGTATCAAGCCTTGATTCAAAACTGGGAACTCACATTGCGTTCTCCCCGGCTGTGGCATCGTGGCCAATTTCACCTTGCCTATGCAAACCAAATTGCCCAGGCCGAAGGTCCGTTCACTGGCGGGTTGATTTGCCCCACTCCTGCCCCTCCCGGATGTGAACCACCCACTGTCTATTCTCCCGTCGACCACGATCAGCGAAACACTTTGAACCTCGGCTTTAACGCAAATCTTCCTTGGCAGTCCTACGCCTCCGCCAACGTCTACTATGGCTCAGGCTTCACCAACGGTTTGCCCAACGCGCAATACCCGGGAGATTATCTGCTTCCACACACAACCTTTGACCTTGCCATCGGGAAAACTTTCCGTGAAAAATACAGTATCGTTCTGAGCGCGCTCAACGGGGCCAATCGTCGCGTCTTGCTGGACAACAGCCTCACCTTTGGCGGTTTTCACTACAACGACCCGCGCCAAATCTACGCGGAATTCCGCTACCGTTTTCATTACTGAGGAGATTCATGAGAAGAGTGACGCTGTTTGTAAGCTTGCTCCTGTTCGTCGTTACGGCCGCCTGCCAATCGCCTCCGGAAAAACACTTTCCTCTTCAAGCCGAAGTGATTTCCGTGGATGCGCCGAAGAAGCTGATTATTGTAAAACACGGCGAAATCCCGGGATTAATGCCGGCAATGACGATGACGTACGCCGTCGCCGATGCAAAGCAAATTGAGAGATTGCAGCCCGGGGACAAAATCAGCGCTGATCTTGTCGTTGGCGAGAACGTGGGGCATCTTGAGAAGATTGCGCTGGTGAGCAAGGCGGACAACGCTCCGAAGAAGCAGTAAAGTCAAGGGCTGACCGGGCGAATAAAGTGGCCACTCAGCAACTTCCTGGCGCGCGTGCTTCTTAAGGCGCGAATTGCTTGCGCGCGGTGAGAGGCAAAGTTACACTGAAATGGAAAATGAAAAGGCGATGGAGTTCGCCTGAACCGTCCCGGTTGACTTGGCCGGGGCTGATGACTCCTGGCTGCCGCGCGGCACCAGGAGTTTTTTTGTAGACGGACACGGGAGCCAGATTGGAGAAACATTGCGTCTCTTGCTGATTGCGGTGTTCGGCGCGATCGGGACCCTGGCTCGCTACGGCTTGCAGGGCGTTGTTCAGATAAAAGTCGGCAGCACGTTTCCTTATGGAACGCTACTCGTCAATCTCACAGGCTGCTTTTTTCTCGGCCTGATCGGGCAAATAACCTTGAATCGCATGATTGTCCCGCCGGAGTGGCGCGTAGCCATTGCCGTCGGATTTTTCGGCGGCTACACGACGTTTTCGAGTTTTGGCTGGGAAACCGCCAAAATGCTTGAGGCAGGCGAGTGGCTGTGGGCCTCAACCTACGTTGCCGCCAGTGTTGTGCTGGGCCTGTTGCTTTCCGCGGCCGGGATCCGGCTGGCGAACCGTTTCTAGGATTTAGGAGCGCCCTATGACGCACCAGAAATTCGAAGGCGAACGAACGCTGATGCGCATCCACATCGGCGAATCCGACAAGTGGCACGGCAGGCCGTTGCACGAGGCGATTGTTGAACTCCTGCGCAAAGAGGGCTGTACCGGGGCGACTGTCCTGCGGGGAGTAGCGGGCTACGGCGGCTCCAGCGTCTATCACACAGACAAACTTCTTCGCCTTTCCCAGGATCTTCCCATCATCGTGGAAGTCGTGGAGTACGCGGAGCGGATTGAAAAGATTCTGCCGCGCTTGGATGAGATGGTGGATGGCGGTCTCATCACTTTGGAAAAGGTCCGGGTAATTCTCTACCGCCCGGGAAGATCGTGACACGCTCCCAGTTTCCCGGCGGCACACCAAAGGAATTTGCCGTTGACATGCGCAAACGTGACATTTATTTTGACCATATGGGCGAAGGAGTTCGCCTCTAACCGCTGTTCCTGCTAAACCGGGACAGATGATGACTCCTGACGAGGATCTTGTCGCGGAGTCATGTCCCCGGCAAGCATCCAAACCTTGAAACGCACGAGGAAGCCATGAAGCACGTACGGGTTCCCGTTTTTGCATGTCAGGACGGGCGATGACCCTCCACGAATTTCATGCCCGGAGCCTTGCCTCCACCCTAACCCTTGCCGATGCGTCGGTGCGGCGGATGGAAAGATTGTTGACCAACGGCGGAGAAGAGGGACTGATCCGCTACATTCAAAACACGCTTTCGAGAGAGGAGTGCGCTGCCCTTCTTCACGACGTTCATTCCCTCCGCGACACGCTCACATCTTTGGCTGAAGCACTCGCTCTGCAACGCAGCGCTTTGGACATTCGCCGTGTGCTGGATGCCGAGCTGACTACCTTATGGGTGTTGTTCGAAGATTGCCGCCCGGCGCGCATGAAGGGTTATGGACAGGAATTCTCTCCAGAAGACCAAAGCCGGCTGGATGAAACGGTGAATGAATTGACCGCCAAGGTTGATGCAATGAAGAGGCGCCTGCTGTGATGTCGAGGGCCAAAGAATGTTGATCGGAAGGGAGCAAGAGCTCGCCCAATTGGTGCATGCGATTCACGCGCGCCGCAGCTTGCTTGTGCACGGAGCGGCAGGAGCAGGGAAGACCGCTCTTCTTGAGGAGGCTCTCTCGAGCTTGCCGCCGCGCATTCGCCGCATGTGTTTGGTCTGCACGAGTTGCGAAAACCCGCGCACAATTTGGCGTTGTTTGGTCCGGTCACTCGCCAAGATTGAAGACCCACGGGTACTGTCGTACGTTCGACGCGAGTGTGCCGGAACCGCCAAAGTCGAACACTGGCTGAGCAAGCAATCCAGTCTGCGGCTGCGCGGCATCCTTCGCCGGGCGATGCTTGGGAACGCCTATTGGGTTTTTCTCGACGCTGCCGCGCCGCTGCCAGATGGTGTCCACAATTTGCTCCAAGACTGGGTGTGGTCCAGGCGCACTCCCGTGATTCTGCTCGGGCGAGGCCTAACGGAAGAGGAACTGGGAAGAGTGGCAAAGCTGTTTTGGCATAGCGGCATGCGCCTGGAGTTGCTCCGAATGCCTACGCTGGACCTGGAGGAGCTGCTTGAGTTTTCGATTGTGCGGTTTGGTCTCTCGAGAGTGGCGAGCGCTGATTTTCGCGATTTTGTTCTAAAGCGGGCCGGCGGTCTACCCGGCAGGATCGTGGGCCTTTGCGAACTGGCTTCTCAATCTGTCTACCCGTGCCCGGGACACGTTAAGCTGCATACGCTCGCGGTTGATTTTCTAATGCAGCACACGGCAGGAGCGCCTCGCTTCCAGGGAGCGAATCCAAATGCATGATTCGCGCTCCGCGACCCACGAAGCTGCCATGAACACCCATGAAGAAAACGCGATATCGCTTGGGAGACACCTCATCCGGGACTATCACTTGTCTGACCTTCAGGCGACGTTTGAGGCTGCCGAGCGCTTGGCGAAGAACCAGTTGCTGAATGTCGCGGTGTTCGGACGCTTCAAGGCGGGAAAGAGCAGCTTTTTGAACGACCTCTTGGGAAGAGCGATTCTCCCCGTGGGCGTAATTCCGGTCACCTCGGTGGTAACGGAAATATGTCACGGGCCGAACGAAACCGCGCGGGTCATTTACGAGAACGGGCGGCCGCCCGACGAAGTGACCGTCGGTGAGATCGGGACCTACATTTCGGAGGCGCGCAATCCCGGAAATATACTTGGCGTTGAAAGAGTGCGCGTATTTCTCCCGGATATGGCTTCCTACCAAGGACTGCGGCTGGTTGACACGCCGGGTTTGGAAAGCAATTTGCCGCACAATACAGAGACTTCCCTCGCCTGGAGCCCCAACACGGACTTGGCGCTGGTCGCCGTGGGTGTAGATCCTCCGTTGACGCAGCAAGACGTCGCCTTGATCGCGCGGCTGCAGCGCTTCACCCCGAATGTCTCGGTTCTCCTCACAAAAATGGACCTTCTTAGTTCTGTGGAGCAGCGCGAGATTCTGGAGTTTGTGGGAGCGCAGCTTCGCACAAAGTTCTCGGCAAGCGTTCGAGTGTTCCCGTATTCCGTCAAGGCGGGGTACGACGAGTTGCGCGATCGCTTTGTAGAACAATGGCTCATGGAAGTTCTGGGGTCGTCGCGAGAAGCACGCTCCGCGGCCCTGGCTCGAAAGCTCCACACTCTGCTGACTTCAGCCGGGGATTACTTGCAACTAGCGCTCAAGTCTGCCGAGGCCAAGGAATCGGACCGAGAAATGCTACGTGCCCAGGTTCTGGGCTCAGGTCAGGCATGCGCGGATCTGCATCTGCACCTTCAGTTGATTGCTGGGCGCGCAGTCTCGAGCACGAGGCCACTCATTGAGAAACGACTACAGGAACAAGTTTATGGGCATCTTCACAAGACGCTTGAAGATCGGCTCGCTGTGGCATTTCCCAGTTGGCGAGGCAGTTTTGCAAAAACAATCAAGCAGTTTCGGCTGTGGTTGACCCGGGAGATGAGCGAGGAACTAACGGCTGTTTCGGCGCGGGAAGGCGAGGCGTTTCTAAAACCTCTGTGGGATGCGCAGAGGCTTTCTCAGGGCGCCCTTCAAAGCTTTCGAGACAAACTCTCGGAGGAAGTCCAGCGCGTCTTTGGAATGGCGCTGCAAACCACAGAGACAGAGATCGAAATCAAGCCGCCCCGCGCTCCCGACGTGAGCATCAGCAAGGTCTTTAACCACGAATGGGATTTGGTGTTTGCCCTCGTTCCGATGTTTCTCGTTCGGGGCATGCTTGAAAGACAACTCTCCGGGAGAATCGAGAGTGAGGTGTACAAAAATCTATCCCGGCTTACATCCCAGTGGGAAGAGACCATCTGCAGCGCCATCCGTTCTTCAGAGAAGGAGGCACATCGCCGTCTTGATGAATTGGTCTCGACCGTTCAGCGTCTGCTAATCTCCGAAGAAGCCGGTCGGTCCGAGGCTCTTCGCGACCATCTTCAGCAAATCAGGCTCGAGCTGGAACGGTTGAATTCCCCGCAGAAAGACCTTGCCTAGATTGTCCGGTTTGCGCGTGGGCTGTTGGCCGGAGGCTGTTGGCTGTAGACTTCCCCTGCATGGCGGCAGACATCCAAAACAAATCGTGGCTGAATCGCACCGTACTCGGCGTTGGCCTGACCAGCCTCTTCAGTGACTGGAGCCACGAGATCGCCACGGCGGTGCTGCCCGCGTTTTTGGCCGCGATTGGCGCTGGGCCTGCATGGCTCGGCGCAATTGAAGGCGTTGCGGACGGACTTTCGAGCTTCGCTAAGCTTACCGCAGGGCATTTCACTGACCGCTTGAAGCATCGCAAGCCGCTGGCCGTGTTTGGCTACGCCTTCACCTCGCTTGCAACTGCTTCGTTCGCTTTCGCTACCCACGCGTATCACGTCATGTTCGGGCGTGCGGCTGCGTGGCTCGGGCGTGGTGTGCGGTCACCGGCGAAGAAAGCGCTGCTCGCTGCTGATGTGCCAGCCACAGCATACGGGCGTGCATTCGGTTTGGAGCGCCTGATGGACACCGTCGGAGCCATTGCGGGACCGTTGACTGCGGTGTGGCTCCTGAACGCGACGCATCACAACTATCGCGCCGTGTTTCTGTGGACACTGGTGCCAGGAATGATCGCAGTCGCGAGTTTCTGGCTGCTCGTGCGCGAGCGTCCGTTCGAATTAAGAAACAAATTATCGTTCGTGACCGGACTTCGCGCTCTGCCGCGAACTTTCCGCAGCTTTCTGTTTGGCGTCGGCATTTTCGGCGCGGGAGATTTTTCGCATACGCTGCTTATCCTCTATGCCGCGCGAGCGCTTGCTCCTGCGGAAGGCATGGCGCGTGCTGCCAGCTTGGCGGTCGGGCTCTACACGCTGCACAACGTTTTCTATGCAGCTTCCGCGTACGTAAGCGGCTGGATCAGCGATCACGTTGCACACCGCAAAGCCATTCTCGCGGCAGGTTACGCGCTCGCAGGGGCCGCCGCTATCCTGCTCACGACCGGGACCCACAGCCTGTCGCTTCTCGCTGTGATCTTTGTATTGGCGGGGCTTTACGTTGGCACGGAAGAAGCGCTCGAAGATTCTCTTGCGGCAGAACTGATTCCGAGGGAACAGCACGGCATGGCGTTCGGCACACTCGCGGCGGTCAACGCTGTGGGAGATTTCGTCTCAAGCCTCATCGTCGGATTTCTCTGGTCGGCGGTCTCTGTGCGAGCCGCCTTCTCTTTCTCCGCGGCGCTTTTCTTCCTTGGCGCGTTTCTCATCCTCCGGCTGCGCCGCTAGCGCAGCTTCAGTAACACCAGCCTCGCGCGCCGCATGTTTCCGCGAAGCCAGCATGCGGCGCCGTACTTCCGCTTCAAGATATTTCCGTAGATTTTCAGGCACGATGCCGGGCGCGGCGAGCTCGCGCAAATCAGATACCGTAAGCTGCGGAAGGAAACCCAGAACGATGGAGATGGGCGCGGAAGGATTGCGAACAATGGCCAGCCGAACGTTATAGGCTTGCGACCATTTGCGATGCTTCGCCAGCGCCTGCACCACGGTTGTGGGAACTTTCTCGCGGGCCAGCGCTCGCAGGACTTGCGCCTCAGTCAGATACGGATTCTCCAGCGCCACCGGCATCACCTGGGCATGCCCTTCCGCCAGCAGCGCCCCTGCCACGCGAGCCGGGCCACGGCGCGCCAATGCGATCTTCTGGCCCAGGGGCAATTGCGGCATGCGGGCGACAACCTGCTCTTCGGCGTAGCGCTTCAGTTCCGCGGGTGCGGAAACCGACAACGAGAATTGCACAAGGTCCATCAGATATAGATCTTTTAGAAGCCGCAATCCGACCAGCCGAGGCGTGCGCGGATGGAAGAGCAGCGCCTTCTTCACCGCGTAATTTTTCAAGAGCGCCTTGCGGGCGCCGATTTCTTCGAGAACTTCCGATGGCAGATCCTTGCGCGCGAGGAGGAGCGACAGGTGGGACTCATCCAGCGCAGGATTGTCGAGCAAGGCGAGAATCACCGCGGGTGCGGGGTGGTAGATGAGCGCTTTGAGTTCTTCACCCACTGCGGCGCGGGCCCGCTCCATCTCTTTTTCGAAGCCCTGCACCTTACTTCCCTTCTTCTTTCAGATCCGGCAACAATCGCAGCGCCAGCCGCGCGGCCGCTTCGGCGGGAGGGATCGCCGGCCCGCCGAATTTCGCGTGCGGCGCAGCAACTCGAAGGCGTTCGTCGAGTAACTGATCGAAGTAGGTCGAGCGGCCTATCATTCCGCCGTTCTTAACCAGCAAAAACGCATCCAGTTTCAAATGCAGGCGCAGGATCAAGTCGCACACCAATTCCGCAAGTTGATTCGCGGCATCCTGCAACAGCGTTCGTGCGGAAAGATCCCCTTCATCGGCGGCAGCCGCAACCACCGGAAAAATCCTCGGGAATACTTCGTCGGGAACGCTATAAGCCCGGAGTTGAAGTTCATCCCAGGTGGCAGCTCCGATCTCGCGCAGAATCTTTCTTGCAAGGGGAGAATCCGCTTTGCCTCGGTCCGACTCGCGAAAGGCCGCAATCGCCGCGCGACGGCCAATGTCATAAGCGCTGCCCTCGTCACCGAGGAGTGGTCCGTGCCCGCCAACACGGGCGATCTGGCCGCTGCCGTCACGCCCCACCGCGGCCGAGCCAGTGCCTGCGATGAGGACAACGGCGGGGCCGTCTCCGGTGGCTTCAAGAGTCAGATCCAGATCTGTGCAAACGCGGACATATTTTTCGGGGAACTCTCCCGTCAGGAGACGCTTCATCTTGCGCTCCGACTCCGGTTGCGCCGTGCCCGCCAACCCGGCGCATATAGCGCTGATCTCCGCAAATGAAAGCTGCCCGGCTTGCACCGCGATGCGCCCCGCTTCGCAAACCGCCGCAAGCGCGCCGCCAAAGCCCACGCGCATGGGGTTGGAAGGCCCGCTGCGCCCGACCGCAAGGACTATGCGCGCCTCATCCATCAAGACGCACTCCGTCTTTGTGCCGCCGCCATCGAAACCCAAAACGAATCGCATACCCAAAGCATACGCGAGCCAACGCAATTGGGCCTAGTGGCACGGTGTTCGGTGCTCTAAGGGTTTCTGGATCGTCGGGTACTCGCTTTCCCGCCTGCTTGACGCACTTCCTTTCCGCCACTATTCTCGACTAACTTCGCGGCGAGGCCTCGTAACCCTGCGGAGACGGAGCCTGATGCGCATCCATCCGGTTGATCTGGTCATTGTCATTGCATATCTCCTGGGTGTAACTTTCCTCGGCCTGCGTTTTCGGAAGCAACAGCACAATCTGCGGGATTATTTCCTTGGTGGCAAAAGCGCCCCGTGGTGGGCTCTTGCCTTTTCCATTGTGGCCACGGAAACCTCCACGCTCACGATCATAGGCACTCCCGCCATCGCTTATGCCGGCAATATCACGTTTATCCAGCTCATTTTTGGCTACATTCTCGGGCGCGTGCTCGTCACGATTCTTCTGCTCCCCGGCTACTTCCGCGGCGAATACCTCACCGCCTACGCGCTCATCGAAAAACGCTTCGGCGCAAAAATGCGCTCCGTTGCCGCGCTCACCTTTCTGGCGACGCGCACACTCGCCGAAGGCGTGCGCATTTCCGCAATTGCCCTGGTCGTGAGCGTGGTTCTTGGCACTTCCGAGCGCCTCGCTGTTTTCATCGTTATTGCTCTGACCGTGCTGTACGCCTTCGAAGGCGGCATGAAAGCCGTCATCTGGACCAACGTTGTTCAATTCCTGCTCTATCTGATGGGCAGCCTGATCACGCTGACGCTTTTGTTGCATCGCATTCCCGGCGGCTGGCACGAAGTCCTCCAGGTTGCCGCGGCGCATGGCCACAAACTCCAGGCACTCGATCTGTCATGGAACCTCGCCACCAAGTACACCCTGTGGTCCGGCGTGATTGGAGGCGCTTTCCTCACCATGGCCACTCATGGCACGGATCAGACCATCGTCCAGCCCTTACTCGCCGCGCGGAACCAGCGCGACAGCGGACGTGCCCTAATAACCAGCGGTTTCATTGTGTTTTTTCAGTTCTCTGTGTTCTTGATGGTCGGTGTCTTGCTCTTCGTCTTTTCCCAGCACACCCCACTTCTTTCTCCCGGCGCCCGCGCCGATAGCATCCTTCCTCTTTTTCTCGTCCGCGAAATGCCCGCTGGCCTGGCTGGCTTGATGCTCGCATCTGTTCTCGCCGTGGCCATGTCCAACGCCGGCGGCTCGCTCAACTCTCTCGCCGCTTCGAGCGTCATTGACCTGCAAGCCTTTCGTGGCCGCACCACGGACCCCGCCTCATTCCTGAAAATCTCGCGCCGCATGACTTTAGTCTGGGGAGTTGTCTTGATTTTCTTCGGCCTCATCAAGTACGGCCCGCTCCTTGAGACCGGGCTGACCGTTGCTTCTTTTCCTCTCGGCAGTTTGCTCGGCCTTTTCCTTCTCGGCACGTTCGAGCCGCGCGCCAACTCTAAAGGATCACTCGTCGGCATGTTTGCCGGCCTTGCGACGGTTCTGCTCGTTTACGCAGAGACCTCGGTCGCCTTTACCTGGTACTTCTTGATCGGCTCTTGCACAACATTTGCCGTGGGTGCGTTTGTCAGCCGCGTTTTTCCGGCACAACCAGCGGCGTCATGACGCATCCTCTGCACGCGATACGTTACACTCGATGTCCATAGGCTCGGCGGGAGGCACATGAGCGAAAAACGCCTGGAACTCGTGCGCGGGCTGGGTCCGTGGGCATCCGGCGCCATTGTCGTTGGCACCATGATCGGCACGGGAATTTTCCTGAAGCCCGCGGAGATGGCGCGCGAAGGACGCTTCGTCTCCATCGTGTTCGCCGCATGGATTGTGGGCGCGGTGCTTTCGATTTTTGGTGCGCTGTCCTACGCGGAACTCGGCGCGGCGATACCCGAGGCCGGCGGCGAGTATGCGTATTTGCGGAGAGGCTTCGGCCCGGTGTGGGGCTTTCTTTTCGGCTGGATGCACTCGATTGTGGGCCGGCCAGCGTCGGTCGCTTCGATTGCGGCTGGGATGATGCGTTTCCTCAGCTTTTTTATACCAGCGGTGGCGGCGCCGCTATTTACCGTACACATCGTGATTCCTGGGCTTACCGCATGGATCAAGCCGTACGATTTTCAGTTTACCTGGGCTCAGCCGCTCGCGGTTTTCTGGCTGCTGGTCATGACGGGTGTCAATTATCTCGGCGTGCGGCTTGGCGGTGGCGTGCAAGTCTTCCTGACGGCCATCAAGTTGTTGAGCGTGGCGGCCATCATCGGCGTTGCGTTTCTACTGCCAAACGCGGGGAGTCATCCAGTCGATCCAGTCTGGCCCAACGCGTCGGATGCAGGTCTACTCACAGCTTTTCTTGCCGCGCTTGCCGCGGGGCTCTGGGCCTACGACGGCTGGGAGGATTTGAATCTCGTCGGGTCCGAGGTGAAGGACCCACAGCGAAATTTTCCGCGGGCGCTTGTTGGTGGAGTTTCGTTGGTCGCCCTGGTGTATCTGCTGTTTAGCGCGGCGTGTTTGAAAGTGCTGCCCTTCGAGAGCGTCGCGAATTCCCAGCATGTGGCCTCCGACGTGGTCGAGCGCGTCATCGGCCACGGTGTGGCAGGATGGATCACACTGGCGATGGTGATTTCTGCGCTCGGCTCGATGAATTCTTCCGTCTTGAGCGGCGCACGCGTGCCTTATGCGATGGCCCGCGACCGGCTTTTCTTTAAGGTGGCGGATGGAATTCATCCCAAGTACCTCACGCCGGGCCGTGCGCTGATTTTTCAAGGTGTGCTCGCCAGCGTGATGGCGCTTAGCGGAACATTCGAGGAACTCACCAATCTTTTCATTTTCGCGGGTTGGATTTTCTACGGGCTGGCGGTGGTCGCGCTGTTCCGCTTGCGCAAATCGGAGCCGGATCTTCCGCGGCCCTATCGCTGCTGGGGGTATCCGTGGGTCCCGGGATTATTTGTGCTGGGCGCACTGGCGTTGACCATCAATCTTTGGCTGGTGCGCCCCGGTCGCTCGACCATCGGCCTTCTTCTGATTCTCGCAGGCTTGCCGTTCTATCGCCGCTGGCAATCCGCCACTAAAGGCTCAGCAGCCTGAACCTACTCGGAGAAACGTCAGTCAGAACTCGGAGGAACCAGCCGCAGTGCGGTAATACCGAGCGGGCTCACCAATCTGCAGCATGGCCACTTGCGCTTTTGGACGGACTTTCATCTCTGGGTGAAGCGCCTTTGCCATCGCCTCGATGCCGGTGACGAGCCGCCCGGCGGGCCGCGAAACATAATCGTTCGCGTTCAGCGCGAACACTTGACCCTTGCGCACGGCTGGAACGTCTTTCCACGCTTCCGGAAAGCCCATGGACAGATATTCATCTCGCGCTTTCTCCGCGCCATTTCCGCACGGCGCGATGAAAAGAACTTCCGGCGCGGCCGCGATCACTTCCTGAATCGTCACGCGATAAGACGGTCTTTTACTCTTGCCCAGGACGTCGTTGCCTCCGGCAAGCGAAATCATTTCTGGGACCCAATGCCCACCTACGTAGCACGGCTGAAGCCATTCCAGCAGGACCGTGCGCGGACGGCGGCCGAAGTACGCCGCATCTATTTCAATCTGCGCCAGCCGCAAGCCGATTTCTTCGACAAAAGCGTCGGCACGCTCGCGGCGTCCCGTGCGTTCCCCGATCCACAAAATGTCGCGCCATACGTCGCCCAAATCGAGAGGATCGAGGCTGAGGATTTCCGGTTGCTTGGAAATTCGCGCCAAGGCCGCAGCAAGTTCATCCGGCGTGGCCGCACAGACGTAGCAGAGGTCCTGCGTGATGACGAGATCCGGCTCAAGCGCTTCGAGCAATTCGGCGTCAACTGTATAGATGGACTCGCCGCGCTCAACGTGTTCGCGCACCAAGCGATCGATTTCGGAGGGAGTCGCATCCGATGGCAGGCGCGAACGTACCACGCAGGTTTTCGATTTCGCTCGAGGGGGAAAATCGCACTCGTGACTGACGCCTACAATTTCTTCATCGAGACCCAGGGCAAACAGGGTCTCGGTCGCGGAAGGCAGCAAAGACACGATGCGCATTTCGGGACTCTAACACAAGTCCCCACCGCGAATCTTCGATTTGCTCTTTGTAGCGGCCGGTCTTCAGACCGGCAGTTGGACCTAGTTCACGATTGTTTTTCTGTTCAGTAAGCGTTGTAAAGCAACCCCAATGCACAGCGCCGCTCCCGGCAGGATGATCCAATTGGCCATTAGAGCGAGAAACGCCGTGCCCTTCACCGACAGGGGGACTTGCCGGTCGGTGACGAACATTAACGGGATGAGAAGGAGGAAGAATGCACCCAGCGCTAGGACTGGCAGGGAGGCGGCAAAATAGACCTGCCACCTGGCACCGTTTGCCCTACGCGACAGATACGCGCCCGCAGCTCCGATGAACGGCAATGCCATGAGCCATGGAGTATAGAAAAAGATTTGGCGTGGTTCGCCCGGATGCGAGATCCAGGGCCGCGTTCCCGCCCACTGTAGAACAGCCAGCAAAATATAGGATGAAAAAAGTGTCGCTAAACCCGGGATCCAGATTTGCTTGACCCGCTCCTGCATGTTTCCCTCCTGTTTTGCCGAGACAATTCCGCGGCGCAATTCTTCCCAGTCCCCCGCCTGCGCGCAGGTCTTCGCGATGGCAACTTCCTCAGGCGAGCCGTTCGCGCACAGCATCAGGCAATGCTCTTCCAAGTGCTCCGCCAATTCGCAGACGACTTGCTGCTCCTCCGCGCGGCGCATTGAAAGCGAGCCGAGATTCGCCCTCACGTAAGTGCGCCAGTCAGGCATGAGACACCTTGGCCACCTGCCGCAAAGCGCGGAATAAGTCTGCCCACTCCGCGCGCATCGGTTTCAGCATCTTTTTGCCGCGCGACGTGAGCCGGTAACAGCGGCGACGCTTCCCGTTGTCGCCGGTCACCCAGTCGGCACGCAGCCAGCCGCGATGCTCCATGCGGTACAGCAGGGGATAGAGCGCCGCTAGCGTGTAGCGCAACGCCCCGGCGGAGTGCTCTTCAATGCGGCGGCCGATTTCGTAGCCGTGCAGCGGCCCTTCTTCCAGGACGCTGAGAATTGCCAGTTCCGCCGTCCCGCGCTTCAATTCGGTGCGAATCATACGTCAGCCTCTTATATGTAAGCTTCCTATATATCGCGACGGATTGTCAATAGTACCTGAGACCAGGCCCGGGCTGGCAGGAATTCCTACTTGTAGAGAAAATATTTGCGGCGGACCTGATCATACGCGGCCAGATCCTTGGCCCAGCCCGCGATAATCTTTTCCGGCGGTGTCCCTCCGATCAATTCTTTGACCGTTTCATCGTTCCCGATCAGTTGGATTGTCTTGGCCGCATCAAAATG
>DASPTY010000181.1:0-2304 GCA_035623175.1 Candidatus Limnocylindrales bacterium
CCACTCAGGAAGGAGCCGACCGGAACTTCGATTTGACCTGCGAATTCACTTCCTCAGTCTCGGGTATCGTCAGCGAGCATCAGCTCAGTGTGACAATGGTCGCAGGGCCGTTGCATGTTGTGATCACTGCCACGCCCCCACGTATGGAGACGATCAGAAACTGACAGCTGAGGAATTATGCTCTCACCTTGGCCAAACGCCGGCGGTAAACGTCTTGATGGTGTCAAAGCCCAGCTTTTCGTAAAGCTGGACCGCGGTGCGGTTCTCGGCCGTAACTGTGAGCGACAATTCTTTGTAGTGCATGCCGCGCAGCGCATCCTCGGACGCATACATCAGTAAGCGTCCAAGTCCGTGCCCTTGAAAACCCGGCTGCACGCAAAGCTGCGTTGTGTGGCCCACGCCCGCAGCCACTTCGCTCGTCAACACCGCGCCGGCCAAGTCATCACTCCCCGGATGACGCAGCACAAACGAAGCGCTTTGCAGAAATTGTCCGCAACCCGGCAAGTGAATGATGTTCTTCAGGAATTTCAGCGCGCCAGGTCGCGAGCGATACTGGTCGTTAATGTCGCCATCAATGTGATTCGCGTACGCGAGATAGATTAACTTTGCACACGGCTCGAAGAAGCGATCGTTCCAGCGATCGAGCCGCAAACCGGAGTTGACGCCAGGAACCCGGTCATCCTGCTTCAGCAAGTTCAGCAACATGAACTTGCGCGCGTGCAGGCGGAATCCCTGGTCGCGCAAGACTTGGTCCACGGGGCCGCCGAAGGGCATCAGTTGCGCTTCGATGCGTTGCATCTGCGGGAGCGCGCGCATGTTGAAAAGCATTTCGTCCAGCAACCTGCGGCCAATCGCTTCCTGATCCTGGCTTGGCGAGACATACAATCCGCCAATGAGTCCCTTGCAGTCCTCCAGCACGTAAAACGCGTAGCCCACGGCGGTTTCTCGTTCGAGGGCCACAGAACCCGCCAGGGCATGCGCGTCGAGGAATCGTTTGATCAAATCCAGGGCGCTGCGGTAATCCCAATGGAGCTCTTCCCGCCAATGACTGGCCTCTTCCAATAGAAGCGGCTCGAGTTGGCGCACCGTCGCCTGGCGAAGGTCGATGATGTTCATGGAGAGGGCCTTGGCTGAGTCCCCTGGTGTAAATGCCATCATAGCCGATTCGGGCGAGTTGCCGCCAAGTTCCCAGAAGAGGCACGATACGAATCGGGCACACGGAATCGAGAAGGCGAGCAGCCGAGGAAGAAGCGCATGCTAGTCTAGCTGAGGAATTCAAGTTGTCGCGATTCCGAGTGATTTGGATTTGTTTGTTGCAAGTACAGGTTATTTGAGCCCGACCCATGTCCATTCTTGATGAACTGCGTTATCCACGGCGCTGGTATACCAAGCTGCTGACGGTCCTCCTGGCGCTGCTTTTCTTTGCCTTGCTGGCCACGGCGGCGATTGCGGGTGTGCTCACGTATTGGATCGTCAAGCCGCAGCGGACGAGTTCCGAAATCAACATGGCGAGTTTTCCGGGACGTCCTGACGAGGTCGATTTTGAGGTGTCGGGGCTGAAGCCCGCGGATCGCAAGGGATGGTTTTTCCCGGGATTGCGCGGCGCGCCCACCATCATTTTGTGCCATGGGTATCAATCGAGCCGCGGGGAACTCCTGACGCTCGTATCTGCCTTGCAGGACCATCAGTACAACGTGTTTGTCTTCGACTTTGCGGCGCATGGCTCGAACGACGGGTATACCACGTTCGGCTATCGCGAAGCCGATGAAGTGCGCGCCGCGGTTGACGTCATTGCCAGACGCACGGATGTGGACCCCATGCGTTTTGGGCTGTGGGGCTACAACCTCGGCGCGTATGCTGCTCTGCGCGAAGCGGAGAAGGATAATCGCGTGCGCGCGATGGTGTTGGATTCGGTGTACGACAACCCAAAGCAGATGGTAAAGATTGGCGTGGAGAAGACTGGCGTCGGCGGATTTCCAATGATGGTACGGTCCGCGCAGACTACGTTCGAGTGGCTGAACTACGCTTACAAAGATGATCCGCCGCTCTCAGCCAGGCTGAAACTGTTTGTCGGCGTGCCCATCCTGTTTATCCAGGCCACGGACGATCCGGAACTGGCGTCAATCACGCGGCAGATGTTCCTGAAAACTCCGGAGCCGCGGGAGCAGGCCATCATCGCGCACGGCAATTTTGTCAATTTGCCGGACGAGGAAAAACGCGAGTACGAGAATCGCGTAGTGGCGTTTTTCTTAACGCGGCTGCCGATCAGCCCGGTGGTCGAGATTATTGTTCCCTCCAAGCCCG
>DASPTY010000182.1:0-10958 GCA_035623175.1 Candidatus Limnocylindrales bacterium
AGCGCTGGCATCAAAGCCAGCGCTACATTCACCAGAGGAGGCGTGAAGGTGCCCCCACACGAATTCGCAATCCCTGGAATCAGTGGCCTAACCGTGGGAGTCGGAGTCGGGAGCGACTTTTCCGGCAAAGGTGCGGTAGACATAGATGAAGTAGCCGGCAGTGAGGATCATGCCGATGACCCACCAGATGAGGCCGACCTTCAGGCCGTACGCGCCGGCCTTGGCATTCCGGATGGTCAGCGAAAATGCGGGGTTGCGCGCGGGCAAGACCATCGGGTAAACGCCGAAAACGACGCTGGTCAACATGCCGAGGAGGTAGGCACAGGAAGCGAGAAAGGCATTGCGTTCGTTGCCGCGGCGCAGTTCGAATTGCACGCCCGCAAGACCGGCGATGGCAATCGCGGGGAGTACATAACCAAGAGGCCAGGTCTCGAAATTGGCGATTACCTGAGGCTGAACTTCGAAAGTGATCATGGTCAAGAGCGCGGTAAATACAAAGGCACTCCACCAGGCCCAATTCGCGACGCGGCTGGCGCGGCCGCGAATCTCTCCCACAGTCTTCAATTGAACCCAGAGCGCTCCGTGCATCATCAGCACGACAAGGGCGGTGGCGCCGACGAGGAGGGTGTACCAATCGAGAATGCCGGTGCGATCGCCCAACTGAAAATTCGTCCAGAGCGGCTCGAAGAAATAGGTGCTGTCGTCGAGAGGCACGCCGCGCACGACATTGCCGAGAGCGGCGCCGAAAAACACTGCCAGGAGCAAGCTGGAAACCGAGAAAACGAAATCCCAGAAGGGGATCCAGACCGGGCTTTGAATGTGGTTGCGAAACTCGATGGCGCTGCCGCGGAGGATGAGCAGCCAGAGCACGATCATCAAGGGCAAGTAGAAGCCGCTGAAGGCGCTGGCGTAGAGGACCGGAAACGCAAAATAAAGGACACCGCCCGCGGCCAGCAGCCAAACTTCGTTGCCGTCCCACACCGGGCCGATGCTGGCGAGGACCTGGCGGCGCTCCTCGGCAGTTTTTGCGACGAGGAAGTGAATCGCGCCTGCACCCAGGTCGAAGCCGTCGAGAAGCACGTACATCGCGATCATTACCGCAATGAGGCAGAACCAGACCGTTTCCATGGGCGCCTCCTCAATGCGCAGCGACCGGCGTTGACGCCGGCGCGGCCGAATCGCCTTCTGGCTCGGGGCCAATTTCAATTTCGCGATAAATCAGGAAAAGCCACAAGATGGAAAGCACCGTGTACATGCCCATGAAACCGAGAAGCGTGAACCAGGCGTTTCCTGCGACGACGCGCGGCGATGCGCCGTGTACGGTGCGCATCAGGCCGTAGATCAGCCAGGGCTGGCGGCCGAGCTCGGCGGTCATCCAGCCGGCGGTGTTGGCGATGTATGGCAACGGAGCGCTGAGCATAAGAATCCAGAGCATCCAGCGCGCCTCGAACAATTTCTTGCGCCAAAGGAGGAGGGCGGCGAGGGCCATGACGGCGATGAAGATGGTTCCGAGGCCAACCATGACGTGATAGCTGTAATAGAGGAGTTCAATTTTGTCGGGCCACTGATTTTCCTGGAACGCGTCCAAACCGCGCACTTGGGCGCTCCAATGCCGGTAGGTGAGGAAGCTGAGCATGGAAGGCAGTTCGAGAGGATTGTCGAGCCGGCGCTTGTCCACGTCGGGCTGGCCGAGAATGGCAAGCGGAGCGCCTTGCTGCGAGGCGAAAAGGCCTTCCATCGCGGCCAAGGTAGCCGGCTGGTGAGCGGCGATCTGCTTGCCCTGGATGTCACCGGTGGGAACCATCTGAAGGATTGCCGCAATTACGCCCACAATCACACCGGTGCGCAGGAAGGTTTTGCCGAAAGAAAGGTTGCGCTTCGTCAGAAGATAGAACGCGCCCACGGCGGTCATGACGAAGCAGCCGGTTTGCACTGCGCCAAGCATGTTGTGCGCGTACTGGCTGAGGGCCCAAGGATTTAGGAGCAACGCCCAGAAACTGGCGAGCTCGATCTCGCCGTCCGCGAGAATGCGGTAGCCGGTGGGATGCTGCATCCAGGCATCGGTTGCGACGATGAGATAGCCGGAAAGCCACGAACCAATGAAAACGAGAAGGGCCGAAACCCAATGGCCGATGCGGCCCAGCCTTTTTTCGCCGTAGAGGAAGAGTCCGAGGAAACTCGACTCCAGGAAAAACGAAAAGATGCCTTCCATGGCGAGTGTCTGTCCAATGACGCCGCCGGCGGCTTTTGAGAACTCCGCCCAGTTCGTGCCGAACTGAAATTCCATGGGGATGCCGGTGACGACGCCGAGGGCAAAGTTGATGCCGAAGATTTTCGCCCAGAAGCGGGAAGAGCGGTTGTAGTGCTCATCGCCCGTGCGCAAGGCCAAAGTTTTGAGGATGACAAGGAGCAGGGCCAGGCCCATGGTCAATTGCGGAAATAGATAGTGGAAGGTGACCGTAAAGGCGAAGTGCAAACGGTGAACATCGAGTGCGGAACCCATGGGGCCACCTCGATCTCGGGTTTAGCGGCAATCCAGCCCAAAAGTGATGCTGACGCCGACGAAGCGATCAGCGCGAGAGACCGCGTACATTTTCCCACTGAAATGGAGTCCGGTAAATTCAATGTTTGACGGATGCCGGCCAGCGGCGGGTTCAGTGCTTGTGGTGAAAGAAGGTGTGATTGATGTCAGGCCAGAATTCCTTGATGATATTGCTGACGCCATCCTGAGCGACTTCGCTAATCCATCGCTGGTAGGTCTTCACCCATAGATTCGGAGCCGCTGGGTAATAAGCGCTGGAGATGCCCGCGGCTGACCCAGCGCCGACGATCTCCGACAGGTTGATGGTCCTACTGCCGGAATCGGTTCTGGTGATGAACAGCCGGCTGACGGCGTAGCCGGAGCGCTTGAAGAATCCGCCCTTGCCGAGCGTGTAATAACGAGGATCTTCTTTCGTCACGGTTGGCACCATCGCTTCGACCAAGTAGTTCTCGATGCCGTTGTCCAAGAACGCGTGCCAGTAATATCTGCCGTAGCCTGCGCCACCTTGCCCAAACGATGGTTCGGATTTTCCCGCCATGGACATCCCGGCGATCATGCCTACGTACACAAAACTCGAATAATCAAAGCTGTCCTGCGTGGCCATCCAGAACTTCTCCTTGAAGCTCTGGGGAGGGAGGTACGTGTTCGCGCTGACCGCGCGATAGTTGGGAATAATCCAAAGGATGCGCGAGGTTTGCTGGGCGGTGTCCTCGGGCTGCACTTTAGGTCCTGGCGGATCAATCTTGGAACCGGGAGCGTCCGCCGGCGATTTGTCGTTAGGCGCAGTTTTCGGCTGAGAGGGATCTTGAGAGGCCGGAGCGGTCTGCTGAGTAGGGGCGGGAGATTGCTGCGGTTCCTGGAACTGCGGTGATTCTTGCGCGGGGCTCACGAGCTCCTGGGCGCGCGAGCGTGTGGACGCGAGTCCCATCAAACAGAAAAATCCCGATAGGACAATAAAGCCTCGCTTCAAAACTCCTCCAGGTCGTTTGCCACGGTCGCCGTCGACTCGGTTCGGCGGAGCCGCTACCAAAAGGGTATCAATGCACTTGGATTCCCGGGAGACGCAAGAGGATGCATGTTTCTACCCGGGAGGTACCGAAGAGTCAAGCTAGGTCCGAGCGAACCAGTGCAGGCACATGGCTTTCTGATTGACACTTGTGGGGCTCAGTCCTAAACTCATGCGACCGGCGGGAGGAGTTTGCCCTGATTTGAGGCGCCGTGAGCCTCTTTTTCTCTCCGCCGATCTTGCCGATGCATTGCTCGGAAAACCCGGAGCGCGCCGATGATCCTCGAATTGCAGAAAAATCAACTGGCTCCCGACTTTTGCCGGATCGATTTCCGGGGAAAACTAATGATGGGAAACGACAGCCGCCAAGTGGAGTGGGCGATCGCGGAATTACTCGCGGCCGGGGTAAAAAAGGTGGTCTTCAATCTGGAACAAATGGACGGCATTGACAGTACCGGAGTGGGGATCATCGTGGTTTGCCACGCCAAGATGGTGAAGGCAGGCGGAAACTTGCGCGTAGCAAGCGCTCACGGGATTGTTCTGGAAGTGCTGCAAATGGCGCACGTTGACAGACTTATGGAGTTCTTCCCCAACGCGGAGTCTGCGGGACAGAGTTTCGCTGCCGCCTCGTAACATCGAGGAATTCTCTGGCAAAACTGTTCAGGGATTATTGAAAAGAAGAAAGCGCTTCCTTCGGGTCTTCAAAGGTTGTGAAGAGGTTGAGCAATCCCACCATCTTGAGCGTTTGAACAGTGAATTTGGAAGGCTTCAGTAGCCGGATGGTCCCGCCGTTCTGCTTGGCGGTGGTCAGATAGCGCACCAGCATGCCGATCCCGCTGGAATCGATGGAGGGAACCTCTTCGAGGTCGAGAACGATGCGGTTTTGCCCCTGACCGAGGAGTTCCGTCATGGTGGCATTGAAACGATCGAGGGGAGGGCCCATCGAGAGGCGGCCCTGCAATTTTACGAACTTCACACCGTCCACAGTTTTGGTATCAATTTCCAAAGCGCCGACCCCCTCGCGACTCATCGTGGCCCAGTCTTCCCTTCGTTGACACTCGAAAGACCCTTTGTTAGAGTGCGCGACAAGTTAGAAAATCTTCGCCAAAAAAGCAAGGAACCCGGCCCGCCGGCCGTCCTCCCCCAGGGAGTCGGTAGGACGGAAGAAAAATCTTTGGCTAGCCACGAACAAGAGCCGGCATCGGATCTTACCGCCCTTGCACAGGACCTACTCGCCGAGCAGGAGGTAATTCCGCGCGCGCGTATCTTCGCGAAGTACGTGGCCGGCCTGCTTCCGGATTCTGCCGTCAGTGTATACACGTTGGCGGCGGACGGCGAGAACAATTTCTGGGTGCCACGCGTGGTGGTGGGCGACGCAACCATTCACGACCAGGAAGTGCCCGGAAATTCGGGACTGCTTGGCGTGGTGCGGGCGGAGAACGCGCCGGTGTTGCGCCGCGCGCAACAACTGAGACGCGAGGATTATGCGCACGTCTATACGCGCAAAACGCTGCTTTCCCTCGCATGTATCCCCTTAATCCGAGGCGATGCCCTCATCGGGGCGATGGAAGTATTGGGCTTCGAAGAGCCCATCTCGGAGGAGGGCGTTAGGGCGCTTCTGCCTGCTGCCGGCGTTGCCGCCACAGCGATTGCTTCGGCGCAGAATTACGAGCAAGAACGCCACGGGACGTTGACCTCGATTACACGCCTGACGCAGCTTTACGACCTCGAAAAAGTCTTTTCGTCCACGCTGGAGATGGATGAACTCCTGCCCCTGATCGGCTCCAAGTTCTCCGAAATCCTGCAATGCCAGGCCGTGAATATCTGGCTGCTGTTGCCGGACGAATCGGTTGAGCTGATGTACCAGGCCGGAGAAGATCCTACGGCGTTCAAAGGGCAGACACTGAAACCAGGGGAGGGCATTGCAGGCGCGCTCTCGGATACGGGGGAAACGCTTCGCATTTCCCAGCCGCAGGATCCGCGGTTGGTTGCGAGAAACCAGGGCGCGCCCGAGTTGCCGGCGCGGTCCATCATTGCCGCGCCCATCCTGGACAAAAACGCGCTTGTGGGAGTGGTGGAAGTCGTCAACAAGCGGAACGGAACGATGTTCGACGACGACGACCTTTTCACTTTGAGCAGCCTGAACGACACGGCCTCAACGGCTTTGCACAACGCCAGCCTGCTGATGGCCGAGCGCAAAGTTGAAATTCTCGAGACGCTCAATACGGTCAGCCACGAGATTACCTCCACGCTCAACCTTGAGCGCATGCTGCAGACCATCGTCAACGCGCCGCAGGCCATCATTCCGTATGAACGCGCCGCGATTGCACTGGAGCAGAGCGGACGGTTCAAGTTGAGCGCCGTGACCGGACTGACGCAGGTGAATACCGATGCGCCGGAGATTGCGCCGCTGAACGAAATCCTGCAGTGGGCTTCGCTCTCGGAAGAGGTGATTCACGTTCGCCAGACCGGCGAGGAAATCGATGCGGACCGCGAGGAGACGCGCGCCAAGTTCAAGAAATACTTTGCGGAGACCGGGATGCGCGGATTCTACGCAAGGCCTTTAAATGACGATACGGGCCGGGTAGGAATGCTGTGCATGGAAAGCAGCGATCCCGATTTTCTTGGGCCGGCGCACCTGGAAATTTTGGATGTGCTTTCCAGCCAAGCGACTGTGGCGTTGCGCAACGCGCAGATGTACAAGGAAGTGCCGTTCATATCCGTGCTGGAGCCGGTGCTGGTGCGGAAGCGCAAGTTCATGGCCATGGAGAAGCGCCGGCGCACACTTTGGCTGGCGCTGGGCGCGGCGGCGGTGTTCTTTTTCGTGTTCTGTCCCTTGCCGCTGCGCGTGGACGGAGACGCGGTAGTTGCGCCGGGTCATCGCGCGCTGGTGCAGCCCGAAGTGGAAGGCGTCATCAGCACGGTGTTCGTGCGCGAGGGAGACAGTGTGAAGCGAGGCCAGGCGCTAGCCGAGATGGAAGCGTGGAATTTCCGGTCTGCGGTGGCCCAAGCGCAGGCCAGATACGAAACAGCGCTGCTGCAGATGAACCACGCTTTAGCGACAAATGACGGTACGGAAGCAGGTGTGCACCGGGTCGAGTCCGATTATTGGAAGGCGGAGTTGGGCCGGGCACAACAGTTGCTCGAGAAGGCAGAACTGCGTTCACCGATTGACGGCGTTGTTGCAACGCCGCACGTGGAGACCTTCGCGGGGCGCAAGTTGCAAGCGGGCGATTCGTTTGCGGAAGTCGTGGACGCGTCGAGGGCGGTGGTGGACGTGGCGATAGATGAAGTGGACGCCGGACTATTGAAGACCGGAGAGAGAGCAGTCGTGAAACTAAACAGCTTCCCGATGCGGGTGTTCCGCGGCGACGTACAAATCGTCAGCCCGAAAGCTGAGGCGCTTCACGACACACCAGTCTTCTACGCGCGTGTGGGCATTCCGAATGACGACGGGGCGATTCGCTCCGGGATGGAAGGACGTGGAAAGGTGCGCGTCGGTTGGTATCCGGCGGCATATGTTTTCTTTCGGCGGCCCCTGCTTTGGATTTACGGCAAAGTTTGGTACTGGCTGGGCTGGTAGCGTAGCGGCGGAGGAAGAGTATGCGACGCATGATGGCAGGAATCGCTTTGGGGGCCGCTCTACTCGCCGCCGGATGCGGAGAGACAAGGTCTTCTGCGCCGACGGTTACGAACGCGGCGCCTGCCCCGGTTACACCTGCCCCAGTTGTTCAGGCACACCCACCGGCTGAGAGCGTCGAAAGCGGAATCACCGTTACGGGCCCGATCATCGTCGAGCATCAGGTGGACATGACCGCGCAGCGCGACGGCATCGTTCAGAAGATACTCTTCGACGCGCCGGCGCGTGTGAAGTCCGGCGCTTTGCTCGCGAAACTCGACGACCGGCAGATCACCGCGAATCTGGAGGCGGCGCGCGCGAAGTGCCGCAGCATCGAGGCGGACTTGAAGAATTGGCAAGCCGAAGCCGAAGTGCTGAAGGCGGATTACGCGCGGCAGCAGAGACTGTGGGATCTGGGCCTGACGTCGCAGGAACAACTGGAGCATGCGAAGTATAAGGCGGAATCGGACCAGTGGGACATCAAGCGAGTCACAGAGACGTTGAACACGGCGCGGGAAGAGCAACACGCGCTCGAACTGGAGCTTGAGAAGACGAAAGTCACAGCACCATTTGACGGGCTGATTGCCCGGCGCTATGTGCGCGAAGGGCAGAGCGTCGCAAAAGGCGATCGGCTGTTCTGGGTCACGGCAGAAGCGCCGCTGTTGATGCGCTTCACGTTGCCGGAAAAGGCGTTCGGTCACGTGCGGCAAGGCCAGGGCGTGGAAGTGACTTCGGCGGACGTGCCCGGAGAGAAGCACGGTGCGCGGATCAAGGAGATCAGCCCGGTTGTAGACCCTGCGAGCGGCACGTTCGAAGTGCTGGTCGAGCTGATGGGCGCGCGCGGGTCATTGCGCCCGGGCATGACGGCCAGCGTGCGGCTGGAAACTCTGCACTGAGGCAGCGATGAATCTGACCCGCGTTCTCAATGTGGCCCTGCCGGAAATCCCGGCACGTTCGGTTTCCCAACGCCCCCCAAGGAAGCCTCCCGACATGGTATCCCAGGAGCACATCGAAGATGGAAGCCCCGTCGTACGCGTCGTGGTGCGTGGGGTGGACGCAATGTACACCTTTCCACCTTCCAATTGGGCATTGATTCAACTCTTCGACGGAGAGCGATCTTATGCAGAGATAGCCAGAACCTACTCGAACCAAACCGGCCAGGAATACAGCTCCGAGGAAATCCGCGAGTTCGCGGATGCGCTCGAAGAAATGAACTTTTGGTACAAGACGCCACAGGAAAAAAATATCCTGCTGATGCAGAAGAGCGCAGAGGAACGGCGCAGGCTCATAAAATCCAAGAAAAGCAAGTACGGCGACCTCTCGGAGATAGCGTTCCCGGCGGTCAATCCCGATAGGTTTGTCACCTGGCTATACGACCACAGTCGCTTCGTGTACACCTGGTGGTTCAGCGTGCTGACTTTAGTTGCATTTTCCATCTCTGTTGCCATTTCCGTTGCGCATTGGGACGAAGTTGGCCGTGACACACTGGAGTTTTTCAACTTTGCGAACAAATCGGCGAACGACGTTTTTGTTTTTTACATATTGGCGGTCATTGCCTTGTGCTGGCATGAGTTGGGGCATGCCCACGCCTGCAAGCATTATGGCGGTCGGGTCCCGGCCATGGGATTCCTGCTCATTTACTTGACACCCGCTTTTTACACGGACACCACGGAAGGATTCGTCAAGGGCACGCGCTACCAGCGATTCGTCATCGCCATGGCGGGCGCCTGGTCTGAGCTTTATCTGTGCGCCCTAGCCACGCCGATCTGGTGGGCAACGCCTCCCGGCACAATGGTGCACGACGCCGCATATCTAATGATGCTCATGACGGGTATCGCCGGCCTGCTCATCAATTGGAACCCGTTGATGAAGCTGGACGGCTACTACATGTTGAGCGAGACGCTGGGGCTCGTGGATTTGAAAGAGAACTCGACTGCGTATGTTTCCGCGTGGGTCAAGCGCCACGTCTGGCGACTGCCGGTGGAGGTGCCCTATGTTCCGAAACGCCGGCGGTTGGGATTCGCTGTATACGCCCTCCTTTCCGGGGCCTACAGTTATACGGTTCTTTACATCCTTGCGCGCTTTGTGGGGAATGTTTTCCGCAATTTTAATCCGGAATGGTCCTTCATCCCGGAAATCGCGACGGCCGGCCTGATATTCCGGTCAAGAATCCGCAATTTGGTGAAATTTATGAAATTTGTCTACTTGGACAAGAGAGATCGCGTGCGCGCGTGGTTCCGAGCACGAACGGGCAGGATCGTAGCAGTTACAACTGCTTTGTTTTTGCTTGTGCCTTTGTGGCATGAGTCAGTGGATGCAGGTTTCGTACTTGAGCCTGCGCGGGAAGCAATCGTTCGCAACCAAGTTCCCGGATTGATTACGGACGTTCTCGCCCGGGAAGGCATGAGCGTCAGCGCCGGCGAGCCACTGCTCCGTTTGGAAAATCTTCCACTGCGGTCAAAAGTGGCCTCCAGCGAGGCGGAGTATGCCATCGCCTCCATGCGCGCTAGCCTTGCGGCGATGCAGTACGCCAACCTGGGAGCGGCTCTCAAGGAGCGCAATCAACTCGAGCAGCAAAGCCACCAATTGCAGTTGGAAGCCAGCAGCCTTGACCTGCGCAGTCCCATAGCGGGAATCGTCCTGACGCCTCGGCCTGCTGATCGGCTGGGCTCCTTCGTGCGCGAAGGAGCAGAATTGGTTGAGGTGGCCGACCTTAGCGCGATGCGGGCGCGCGTTTATGTCTCTGACTACGATATGTACAAGATTCATGCTGGATCCGCTGCCCGACTGAAATTTGAGGCCTTTCCGAGTCTGTGGAGCGCGGCAGCGGTTGCCATAACACCGGTTTCGACGGCAATTGCCCCCCCCATCGCGGAGAAAACCAAGTACAAAGGACTGAACCTTCTGAACTACTATGTGGTCGATCTGGAGCTCCCGAATCGCGACGGGAGATTGCGGCCAGGAATGACTGGGGTGGCAAGGATCTACGGCCAGCGCCGGGGGGTCTTGGGCCATTTTGCGCGGGCGTGCATGCGCTTTTTTGCCCGAAAGGCGTGGTAAAAGAAGAAGGCCGCCCCCGGGGGCGGCCTCCTTCGAAGAATCTTGGAGGGATAGAACCCAAATTACATTTTGGATGTGAGCGGTCTGGCAGTCAGTTTCTTCCTTCCTGCTACTCTTGTGAGGGTTTTCACAGTTCCGGCGGCACGAGCGGTTGCGTTCACCTTCGCGGCGACCCTAAACGGGGCCTTCACGCCGGCAGATGCGCTGCCCGCGTGGCTCAGGTCTTCCTTGACAACGTTGGCTTTCTTCGTGGCTTTGAGGGTGTTGATCAGACTCTTCTTTTCGATTGACATGTCGTACCAGCTCCTCGGATAAAATTTGGGCCTACAGATGTCTCGCGTAAGTGCAGGAGACGTGCCAAATGCGGCGGGACAGTGGAAAACGGAGCGGTCGCTGAAAGGAAATGAGTTAGTACGAAAGTACTGTTCGCGAGACCAGTGCGACGGCGAAAAATTCAACCGGACGGTAAAAAATTAACCTATGTGTGGTTAAAAATTGACCTTCGCGTCCGGGTGCGGCGATCCTGGTGAGCTTACGGCTCGATGAGGTGCTTGCGGCAGAGGTACTTCATCCGCTGTGGATCAATCTGGAGCAGCGCCGCGGCGGCCGTTTTCTTGCCTCCGGTGCGGCGCAGGGCCGCCTTGAGGTAAGCCACCTCGATGCGCTCAATTTCGGCGTCGAAATCCACTCCGGCTTCCGGGATGAGGATGGCTTCCTGGCTCGCGGTGCTG